>DASQJU010000180.1:0-11328 GCA_035630915.1 Allosphingosinicella sp. | reverse complement strand
TCTGCACTGACCTGGATCAGGCTCCGAATAGCGTAAGGTGGATCACTCCCGCTTAGGTCTTGGCCTCGCTCATCCGGTAGGCGCCGACACCCTCGCCCAAATGCGGGTTGTTGGCTTCGCGCAACCTGGCGCCCTCCTCGTCGTAGAGGAAGGGGAGGAAGGCGAAGCGACGCCCGCGCGTTACCGGGGTCGCCTCGTGGAGCAGGGAACAGGAGAAGACGACCGCTCCGCCGGTCGGCGCGCGATAGGTGCGCTGGCCATATTCCGGGAAGCGCAGGTCGCCGCCGTCATAATCCTCGGCATTGAGGTTGATCGTCACGGCGAACTTGCGGTGCGCGGTGCCCTTCGTCGTGTTGTCGCGGTGGGGGCGGAAATAGCCCGCGCCCGCGTCGTAGCAGGCGACGATGTAGCGCTCGATCCGGGTCGGGTGGAACTGGAAGGCGCGCTCGACCGCGGGGCTAAGCCGGCGACTCATGCGCGCCGCGAGCTGGCGGCGGAGCGCTTCGTCCTCGATTTCGGCGTCGCGCCGTTGCTTGTGCGCCGGATCGACCTGGAGAGTCGTCTTGCCATCCACCTCGCGCATGAAGCCCGAGGGCTCGCCGCCATCCTTCTCGTAAAGGCTGATCAGGGCGTCGCACATTTGCGGCTCGAAGACGTCGGGCACGACCAGGACGGGAGCCCAGCGATCGTCCCCGGAAGCGGCGATCCGCTGGCGCAGCGCGGCGATCGCCTGCTCGCTTTGGTCGATCGCGAAGCCGCCGATCACGCGCAGGGCCGGATCGAGCAGCAGCCAGTGCGGCCGGTATCTCTCGCCCTCGATCGCGCCGTAGAGCGCGCTTACATTCCGGTCGAAATCGAGGAAGAAACGCACGCCAGGAAGCTGCTGTGCGACGCGGCCCGCCTTGACGTCCTCGGGGTCGACCGTGACTCCGAAGAAGCAGGCGGCGACGTCGTCGAACAGGGCTCGCTCGCGCTCGACGGCCGCGAGCGCGCCGCGCGCCGCTTCGTGCCGCGCCGAGCCGAAGAAGAGCATGAGGATGTGGCGCCCGGCGACGGTATCGAACTGATAGCTCGGCGATCCCGAAAGCGCGGCGGCGCGAAACCAGGGCGCGTGGTCGCCCAGCATCAGCGGTCCGCCCGGCGCCGCGCGCCCCTCTTTCCCTGCCTCGGCCATGTCCGCCTCTCTCTACAGGGGCGGCCCGAGGCAGGGAAGATATTGACGGGACGGCGCCAATCGCCACATCGGCCCGCATGGATTCCGAAAAAAAGAACAATGCCGACGCCGCGATGGACGCGGCGATCGGCTTCGCGCTTCCCGACCGACACGCCCGCGGCCGCCTGGTGCGGCTCGGGCCCGTGCTCGACGATATCCTTTCCGCGCATGACTATCCGGCGTCGATCGCGCGGATCCTGTCCGAAGCTTTGGTGCTGACCGCTCTGCTCGGCGCGACTCTGAAGGGGGCGGGCGGCCAGCTGACCCTTCAGGCGCAGACCGAGGCCGGAATCGTCGACCTGCTCGTCGCCGATTACAAAGGCGGCGAGCTGCGCGGCTATGTCCGCTACGACGCCGAGCGGCTGGCCGAGCAGCCGCATCTGCCCTCGCTCTTCGCCTTGTTCGGCAAGGGCTATCTGGCGATCACCTTCGACCAGGCGATGACCAAGGAGCGCTACCAAGGCATCGTCCCGCTGGAGGGCGGGAACCTCGCCGAGGCGGTCGAGCATTTCTTCGTCCAGTCCGAGCAGATCCCGAGCCTGGTGCGCTTCGCGATCGCGGACAGCGGTCACGTCGCCGGCGGTATCCTTCTCCAGCATCTGCCGGAAGGGGAGGAGGGGCGCGAGCGCCTGCACACCCGGCTCGACCATCCCGAATGGGACCATGTCCGCACGCTGGGGCAGACCATCCGCGCCGACGAGTTGGTCGATTCCGACTTGCCGCTCGAAACTTTGCTGTGGCGGCTGTTCCACGAGGAGGAGGTGCGCGTGCTCGCCGCCACGCCGCTGATGAAGGGCTGCCGCTGCAGCCTCGATTACATCCGCGGCGTGATCGGCCGGTTCGCGCCCGAGGAGCAGGCGGCGATGGTCGACGATGAGGGTTTTATCAGCGTCGATTGCGAGTTTTGTTCGCGCGTCTTTCCGATTCGTCTGAGTGACTTGGGGGCCTGACGCCGTTCATCTTCGGTTGCCGCAATGATGCTACATTCTTCGGCAATGAGGGGATTTATGCGCGCTTCGATTGCCCTGCCGTTCATTCTGCTCTCCGCCTTGCCGCCCGCCGCCCAGGCGCCGGGCCCGCTCGCCCAGGTCGAGCGCGGCCAGTGGCAGCTGCAGGGCGCCGGCGGCGGCGCGATCGGCTCGGTCTGCCTCGGCGATCCGCTGCTGCTCGCGCAGCCGCAGCACGGCCCGCAGCCCTGCACCCGCGAGGTCATCTCCTCCGACGCCCATGAGGTGACGGTCAATTACGTCTGCCCGGGCATGGGGCGGGGGCGGACCGTCCTGCGCGTGGAGACTCCGCGGCTGGTCCAGATCGACAGCCAGGGCCTGCACAACGGCGCACCCTTCGCGCTGAGGGCCCAGGCGCGCAAGACGGGGCCCTGCTGAGCTTTTCAAATCAGGGTTAACCGGCTGTTTACCACTTTCGCGTAGACGGTCTGAGTGCCTTTCCATTGGGCACGCTTTCCTCCCTAGCAGGCTTCGAGAGGCCTGAACTGGGCCGCCCCTTCGGGGGCGGCCCGTTCTTTTTTGGGCGCGGCTCGCTATATGCGCGGCCATGTCTAAGCGCGCAGTCGTGCTTCTCTCCGGAGGGCTGGATTCGATGGTCGCCGCCGGTCTCGCGCGGGAGGCCGGCTTTTCGCTGCTCGCGCTCACCGTGGATTACAACCAGCGCCACCGCATCGAGATCGACTCCGCCCGCCGGATCGCCGCCACTTTGGGGGCCGAGCGGCACATCGTCCTGCCGCTCGATCTCACCGGCTTCGGTGGCTCCGCGCTGACGGCCGACATCGCCGTGCCCAAAAGCGGGGTCGAGGAGGGCGTGATCCCGGTCACCTACGTGCCGGCGCGCAACACGATCTTTCTCTCGCTCTGCCTCGGCTGGGCCGAAGCGGCCGGCGCGCGCGACCTGTTCATCGGCGTCAACGCGCTCGATTATTCGGGCTATCCCGATTGCCGCCCCGAATTCATTGCGGCGTTCGAGACGATGGCCGGCCTCGCCACCAAGGCGGGGGTGGAGGGCGAGGCGTTCAAGGTCCACACGCCGCTGATGGCCATGACCAAGGCCGACATCGCGCGCGAGGCCGCGCGGCTCGGCCTCGACGCGGGCATGAGCTGGTCCTGCTACGATCCAACTCCGGACCTCAAGCATTGCGGCCTGTGCGATTCCTGCCGGTTGCGTGCCAGGGGCTTCGCCGAAGCCGGGATCGCCGACCCGACCGACTATGCGACGCTCGGGGACGACGGGGCGTGAGCTACGCCGTGAAAGAAGTCTTTCTCACCCTCCAGGGCGAGGGGATGCAGGCCGGGCGCCGCGCGGTGTTCCTGCGCTTCGCCGGCTGCAATTTGTGGAGCGGGCGCGAGCAGGATCGGGCCGAGGCGCAGTGCAATTTCTGCGACACCGATTTCGTCGGCACGGATGGCGAGAATGGCGGGCGCTACGAGGCCGATGCGCTGGCGAACAAGGTGGCGGAGCTATGGGCGGATGGGGAGCGGCCGCTGGTGGTGATCACCGGCGGCGAGCCGATGCTGCAGCTCGATGCCGCGCTGATCGACGCGCTCCATGCGAAGGGCTTCGAGATCGCCATGGAGAGCAACGGGACGCTCCCGGCGGCGGCGGGCATCGACTGGATCTGCGTCAGCCCCAAAGCGGGGACGGAGGTCGTCCAGCGCTCGGGCGACGAGCTGAAGCTGGTCTGGCCGCAGGCGGGGATCGACCCGGACGCGGTCGCCGCCTGGAATTTTCGCCATTTCCTGATCCAGCCGATGGATTGCGCCGACCGCGAGGCCGCTCTCGCCGCCGCGATCGCGTTCGTAATGGAGAATCCGCGCTGGCGGCTCAGCCTGCAGACCCACAAATTGCTGGGCTTGCCCTAGCGGTTACGCTCGCATTCACGCCGCTCGCTGCGCGGCAGGCTTCTGCAGTCGCGACCGCGGCTGGTCACCGAGATCGGCGAGAGGCGCAGCGGCGAGCGGTCGAAGGCATAGCGGTCCGGGGTCGGGATCAGGCTGTCGCGCAGCTCGCGCATCCGCTCCGAGGCGAAGCGGGCGAGTTCGCCGCGCGGGGCGGCGAGCGCTTCCTTGCCGATTCGCGCCGCCGTCTGGCAGAAGGCGTATTGCGCCTGCAGCGTCGAGAAATTGTTGTAGGTCTGGGTCGAATAGCGGTCGAAATTCCCGGCGCCGCCGCGGCCGCCGACCCGCCGGAAATAGCCCTCGAGCGCGGTATAGGCGGCGGCCAATTCGCGCGAATGGTTGTTGATCACCGCGTTGTAGGTGTCGACCGTGCGCAGATAGGGCGAGAACTGGCACTGGAGCGCGGCCACGTTGAGGCCCGAGCGCAGATTCCACAGCATGTGCGCGCGATATTCGGCCGGCGTGGCGCCGGGCAGCGGGATGCCGACGATCGGGTCGCTGCCCTCGATCGGCCCGAGGCGGAACACCGGATCGGTGACGAACAGCTGGGCCGACGCCGCCGTGGCGAAGCCGGCGAGGGCCGCCGTCGCCGCGGCCCGGCGGACGTAATTCCAGGTCGCGCTCATCTCATCCCTTCCTCGCGTTCCGTATCCGACACGATTAGCACAAGCGGCGTGGATCGCCCCATAGGCATTGGCGCCTTTGGCCGCGCCCGCCGAACCGCCTGTCGGCTCGCGGGCGCGGGGCCGGCTTACATGCCGACCGTGTTGCTCTCGACGTTGTTGCCGCCCGTATCGCCGCCGACATTCGTGCCGTCGGTCGTGTTGCTGGTGTTGCTGGGCAGGGGGGCGACCGTCTCCGAGCTGTTGGTCGTGCTTTCCATCGCGCTCGCGTCGTTCGCCGGCTCGCTCATCGTCATGTTGGCGTCGAGCTCGTTGGCGGCGCTGTTGTTGGCCGGGGCCGCGCCGCGGTCGCAGGCGGTCATGGCGAGGGTCATGCCGGCGGCGAGGGCGATCTTGATCGTGTTGCGCATCGTTCCAGTCTCCATGAATGACGTCACCCGCTTATCCCCGCGGACGGGCGCGCTTTCAAGACGAAAGGCGGGCGCCAAAAAAGAAGGCCGCCGGAAAACCGGCGGCCTTCTCGATTCTGAACGGCCGACTCGATTACTGGGCGTTGGTCGTCGTGGTGTTCGACGTCGTGGTCGTCGTCGTGGTGTTGCCGTCGGTTGTCGTCGTGTTGGTCGTCATGTTGGTGTCCATGGACATGTTGGTGTCCATGCTCATGTCGGCCGCATTGGCGTCATAGGTGGCGTCGACCGCATTGGTGTCGGCCGCCGTGTTGTTCGCCGCGGTGTTGCCGCCACAGGCCGCAACCATGAGGGCCGCGCCGGCAACCATCGAGGCAGTGAGAATCTTACGCATGAAATAGTCTCCCTAGATTGGTGATTTGGTCGGGTTTGCCCCTCTTAGATCCCCAAATCGGTGTGCACATTTATATGGAAAGGGCGTGGCCCTCAAGCCTTCCCGACTCCATTCACGCCTATTCCCCCTCGAGCGAGAACAGAAACTCGTCGAATCTGCTCCGGAGCGCCAGATCGAAACGGGGTTGGACGTCCGCCAATCCCATTTCGCCGAGGCTGGTCACCGGAAATTCGGCAATACCGCAGGGCACGATACCTGAGAAGTGCGAAAGTTCGGGGCTGAGATTGACCGAAAAGCCGTGCATCGTGACCCAGCGGCGGACGCGCAGGCCGAGCGCGCCGACCTTCGCTTCTCCGCCGTCGCGATCGACCCAGATGCCGATCCGGCCCGGCGCCCGCCGCGCAGCGACGCCGAGGTCCGCGAGGCTGGCGATCATCCATCCTTCCAGGGAATGGACGAATCGCCGGACGTCGCGGCCGCGCCGGTCGAGGTCGATCATGACGTAGCCGACCCGCTGGCCGGGCCCGTGATAGGTGTAGCGGCCACCGCGGCCGGCCTGGTAGACCGGAAAGCCCTGGGGATTGAACAGCTCGGCCGGATCGGCGCTGGTGCCGGCGGTGTAGAGGGGCGGGTGCTCGAGCAGCCACACGAGTTCGCGCGCCTCGCCGGCGCGGATCGCGGCGGCGCGCGACTCCATCTCGGCCAGCGCCTCGGGATAGGGCGTCAGTCCGGGCGAAACCCGCCATTCGATGTCGTTCGCGCTCACAAGCGGTCTCCTCGCGCCCCCGCCGCCGGCACGCAAGCCTTGCTTGTAAGCGGAGCCGCGCCGCGGCTATGCTCGAGGCTCACAAGGAGCGGGTGCAGGCATGAATTTTTCCTACAGCGCCGTCTGGGACGATACGGTCGCTCTTACGCGCCGCCACGCGCCCCTGTTGGTGGCGATCGCCGGCGTCTTCATCTTCCTTCCCGCCTTGCTCTTCGCCGTGTTCCTCAAGCCGGACGAGCCGCAGTCCCAGGACTTCAGCCGGCTCTTCGCGCAACTGCTCGAATGGTACCAGGCGGCGGCGCCGTGGCTGCTGCTCCAGGCACTGGTGACGATGGTCGGAGCGGTGGCGATGATGCGGCTTGTGTTCGCCGAGGGGACGACGGTCGGCGGTGCGCTGGTGTTCGCGCTGACTTTGCTGCCCTTCTACTTCCTGATGTCGATCATTTCCGGCCTGATCGTCTTTGCCGGGTGCCTTTTCCTGATCGTCCCCGGACTCTACCTTTTCGCCCGCCTCGCGCCCGCCGGCGCGGTGATGGTCGCCGAGAACCGGCGCGGCCCGATCAATGCGATCGGCCGCACGTTCGAGCTGACCAAGGGGCAGGGCTGGCGGATCCTCGGCCTGGCGCTGATCGTGATCATCGTCGGGGCGATATCGGTCGGCGTCGCCCAGACGATTCTGGGCATCGTCTTCCACCTCGCCGCGGGCCGGGAGCTTGGCGAGCTGCTGACGGCAATCGTGGCGTCCGCCCTGAGCGCGGCCTTCTCGACGGTGATCATCATTCTCTACGCCGCGATCTACCGCGCGTTGGCGCCGCAGCGGCAGGCCGCGGTCTTCCAATAGGCTAGTCGATCAGCGGCAGCTGGGGCGCCACGTCGCGCGGCAGCAGGCCCGCCAGGCGCGGATCGGGAAAGCTCTCGAACGCTCGGCCGACGGCGACGAACCCCGCCTTGAGATAGGAAGGCAAAGCGGCCGGATGGTCGAGCGAGCAGGTGTGGACCCGCACCTCTTCGATTCCGGGGGCCCAGGCCAGGCGCAGGGTCTCGGCGAACAGCCAGATCCCATGGCCCCGCCCGGCGAGTTCCGGCACGAGGCCGAGGAACAGGATCATGCATCGGCCCGGCTGAAAATCGAGCTCGACCATGCCCGCCGACGCTCCGTTTTCGTCCCTCACCTCGTAGACCGTGCCGGCCTTCGACAACAGCTCGGCGTCGCTCATCGCTAGCCGCGAGAACCACAGCCAGCGTCCGCCGACGCGGCGGAACAGGTCGCGGTAACGCGCCGGATCGACCGCGTCCCATTGCTCCATCCTGAGCGGCGAATCGGGGACCGCGAGAGCCGCCGGCCGCTCGTGCATCTCGAGATAGGTGACGACCGCCGCGACGTCGCCCGCCGGCACCGGAGTGAGCCCGAAGCTCATTCCCAGGTCGCCAGCGGCGGAAGGCTCATCAGGATCGCGTCGACATTGCCGCCGGTCTTGAGCCCGAACAAAGTGCCGCGGTCATAGATCAGGTTGAACTCGGCGTAGCGGCCGCGCCAGGCGAGCTGCGTCGCGCGATCTTCCGCGGTGAACGGCGTCTCCATCCGCCGCCGCACGATCTTGGGGAAGACGTCGAGAAACGCCGCGCCGACGTCGCGGGTGAAGGCGAAATTCTGCTCGAAATAGCCTTCGAGGTGGTCGTAGAAAATGCCGCCGACGCCGCGCGCCACGCCGCGGTGCGGGATGAAGAAATAGTCCTCCGCCCATTTCGAGAAGCGCGGATAATAGGTCGGGTCGTGGCCCGCGCAGGCGGCGCGCAGGCGGGCGTGGAACTCGTCTGTATCCTCCACATAAGGAATCGGCGGGTTGAGGTCCGCGCCGCCGCCGAACCAGCTTTTCGTCGTGCGCAGGAAGCGGGTGTTCATGTGCACGGCGGGCACGTGCGGATTGGCCATATGGGCGACGAGGCTGATGCCCGTGGCGAAGAAGCTAGGGTCCTCTTCGGCGCCGTGGATCGTCCTGGCGAATTCCTCCGAAAAGCGCCCGCCGACGGTCGAGACGTTGACCCCGACCTTCTCGAACACCGTGCCCTTCATCACGCCGCGCACGCCGCCCCCGCCGGGCGACCCGTCCGGATCCTCGCGGTCCCAGGGCAGATATTCGAAGCGCGCGTCGCTGCCCGCCTCGCGCTCGATCGCCTCGAACGCGGCGCAGATCCGGTCGCGCAGGGATTCGAACCAGTCCCGGGCCTGTTGCTGCTGGTCGTCGAGCTCGATCATCGCGTTCCCTTCACAGCACTCACTCACCCTGAGGAGCCGTTGAGCTTGTCGAAGCGACCAGGTGAAACATGCGCCCGGCATGTTTCAAAATCGTCCGGGGACGATCCGACCCGATCACCGCATTGAAGCACGCACCGAGCCCAAACGGTCCTTCGATACGGGTCTTCGTCAAGCTCGGTCCCTACCCAAGATGGGCGTGGAAAGGGAGAGGCTATGTCCGTGCGAGAGACCGGATTGAGCCGAATCCTCGTCAGGCGCGGAGGCTACGTCTTGCTGGAGGCCGAAGCGCTTCGCCAGGCCGCGCCGCGCTGAAGAAGCTCCCGCCGCAATCGAAACCGCCCGCGACACCGTCCCTTTCGAGCAACCCAATTGGGAGCAAACAAAATTGTGGTTAAGTACAAGATCGTGATTTAAGCTGTGCCCGCAAGAAATCTGCAAGACGAGGAGAAATGGCACCATGAACGCAGTCGCTGGGCGCCGCGGGCTTTCACCTTTATTGTGGATCGTCATTGCCCTGATCGTCTTGATCCCGATCGCCTGGCTGGCGGGCGCGTTCGACGCCTGGCGGGGCCGCGGCGACGCCGCGCGGGTCGGCCTCTATGCCGGCGCGTTCCAGGTCTGCCAGCAGCCGACCGCGCCGATCCCCGCCGGCTTCGATTTTCCGCAGCCGGCGGGCGCCGTCGCCCAGTGGGTGCAGCAGGGCAATGAAGCGCGCGCCCGCGAGCATGGCTGGTTCCTTTGGGCCGGGCTCAACATGCCCACCGATGGCGGGCCGGTCTGGCGCACCTGGTGCACCTCCACCCAGGCCTTCGCCGGCGAGGGCGCGGCCGCGACGCAAGCTGCCGGCGCCGTCGGCCGACGGCTCTCGCTCGGCGCCCGCCGCCGCGCCGCCGGCGGCACCGCCCAGGCGGGCGAGGATCCGATCCGCTTTCCGGTCTCGCCGGTCTACACGCTGCCGGCCGCCGTGCTGAACAATCCGTCCTACCAGCAGGCGCAGTGCATCCAGGCGGCGTCCGGCGGCAACCCCGCCGCGCTCAACGACGGGCCGACCCTCGAATCCAATGGCGACATCATGGTCGCCGGCGTCATCTACAACGACACCGCCTACAATTCGATTCGTGGCCAGCAACTCTACCAGCCCGCGACCCTCGAGGGGATGCTGCCACCGCCCGGCCAGCAGCAGCCGAACTGGCCGCGGCTCGAGGCGAACTCGATCGCGCTCAAGCCGATGATGTGGCCGGTTCCGCAGGCCGGCTATTGGGCGCTGCCGGTCTGGGACGATCCTAGGTCGGACAATCGTCTGTATTCGGGCTTCGAGATCCAGAGCCAATGGCCGCGCGCGGTCGCGGTCACCGCCGAAGCGCCGGGCGGGGGCACGCGCGACGTCAGTCTGCTGACCAACGGCGGCGTCACGCTCGCGGGGGCGACGCTGGGCCCGAACGCCTATCCGGCCGCGCCGATCCATTCGATCGACGAGTTTTACGCCTTCCGGCCCGATCTCGGGAGCATGGCGCCCTGCGACCGGGCGATCCTCGATGCCTCGTCCTACTGGGCCTATGGCCGGCCGTTCCAGCAAGGCGATTATCTGGTCGTCGTCGCGATGCACATCATGACCCGCGAACAGACCGATTGGACCTTCCAGTCGGTCTGGTGGCACGATCGGCCGGATGCCGGCCCCTATGCGACGAACAGGCCCAACATTCCGGGCGCGGTGGGGGCTTGGCGCCATTATCTGATGACCTCGACCTACGGCTTTATCGGCCCGCCGGGGCCGGGCGGAGAGGCGCAATGGCCGATCGCCTACAATCCCTATATCGAGCTCGCCGCCAACCACCCGATCCGGACCAATTGCATGAACTGCCATCACCGCGCCGCCGCGCCGGGCGCGCAGCCCACGCCGGTGCCCTGGCCGGTTGGCAGCTACGAGGCTGCGCGCCTGCTCTGCGGCCCGCCCGTCCCCGACGCGCTTGATGTCTACGCCCAGAACAACGCGATCTTCGACAGCCTGCTGCTCGTCGATTCGGTCTGGTCGATCAGCGACCGCGTGCCGGTCGTCCGGTCGGGCCGCGCGGCCGCGGCCCCGCGGCCGGGGGCAAGCGGCGTATCGTGTGCGCCCGCCGCTCCAGCCGGCGCGCCGCGCCGGCGATGATTCCGGCGCCGGTCGGCTGGCCTTCGGCCGGCGTGGTGCACATCGCCGGGCGAACCCGACCAAGGTCACGGCATATTGGCGCCGTGGAGCAATCGGGGACACCACTTCGCGGCTTTGCGTCTTCGTGAGAAAGGCCGCGCCGGGCGGCGCATCGGCGCGTGCCGGAAAGTAACAAGCCGCATGGATCCGGTCGTCAGGCCGCCTGCAATGCTTCCGAAATCGGCATCGCCGGCCGCTTTCCCGCCTGCCATCCGGCCCAGCTGGTCAGCGCTCCGAGCGCGAAGCCCGCGCCGACCACCGCCGCGCTCGGGACGGCGCCCATGACGGCCAGCAGCGGATCCAGCAGCGCCGACCCGGCCATCAGGCCCATCGTCAGCATCTGGGCGACAATGAAGCCGGCAGCGACCAGGAAGGGGTTCGCCTTGTCGCGATATTTGGCCCAGATGAGGGCGACGATCGCCAGCTCGAGCGCCATCGACCAGAGGATCGAGGGCATGATCAGCCCGAAGTCATTGGGTCCGGTGATGATCAGCCCCGGCATAAAGGCGTTGAGGATCCGGCTGAACGGCGATTCGAACAAGATCAGCGGCGTCGTCAGCATGTAGCCGGC
>DASQJU010000179.1:0-2859 GCA_035630915.1 Allosphingosinicella sp. | reverse complement strand
GATGAGCGGGCGCGACATGTCGCGCAGCAGCGATTCCGTCTCCGCGTCGCGCAATATCTGTTGAGCGAGGGCGGGACGGGCCATGGCCGCGAAGCTCAGCAGGATGAGCATCGCGAGCCGCACGGCGAACCGCACCGCTTTTCGCCTCATTGCCTGCGCTTCAGCCATGGCCCGTCTTCTTTCCCTCGCCGCATGAACCCCGGATGAAACCGGGCGGCGCCCGGTCTTATTCCGCCGAGGCCCCGAACGTGCGCTGCCACCAGCCGCGCCGGGGCTCCCCGCCATCGTCCTCGCCGTCGGCCGGAGGTGCGGCCTCGGCCGGCTTGGCGGCCGCCTTCTTGCGGCCGCGCGGCTTGGGCGCGGGTTCCTGGTCGTTGGCCGGCTCCGGAGCGGGCGCCTCCTCGGCCGCAGGCGCGGCCTCGGGGGCGGGCGCTGCCTCTGCCGCGGCGTCCGCCTTCTTGCGGCGCGGGGCGCGCTTCGGCTTGGTCTCGGGCTCGGGCGCAGCTTCGGCGGCCGGCTCCGGCTCGGGGGCTGCTTCCGCGGCGATCGCCGGCTCGGCGGTCACTTCGCCCTCCTCGCCGCGCTTGCGGGCGCGGGGGCGGCGGCGGGCCTTGCGGGCGGGTTCGCCCTCTTCAGCCTGCGGTTCGTCGGCAGCGGGCCGCTCGGCGATGGGCGCTTCGCCCTCGGCCTGAGCCTCGCCTTCCGCATGCTCCGCGCCTTCTTCGCCCTCGGGACGCTCCCGGCGGCGACCGCCACGGCGGCCGCGACGGCGGCGACGACGACGGGCGCCTTCTTCGCCGCCCTCCTCACGCTCGGGACGCTCGGCGCGCTCGCGGCGCGGACGGGCTTCGACGGCCGCTTCCTCTTCTTCTTCCGCTTCGATCTCGTCTTCCTCATCGACGATGTCCTCGTCGATCTCGGGCTCGGCGATCGGCATCGGCCGCGGACGCGCGACCGGCGGCGGACCGTGCGATTCGACCGCCATCCGCGCGCCTTCGAGGCTCTCGTCGATCAGCACCTCGATCAGCACGCCGTAACGCGCCTCGACCTCGCCGATCTCGGCGCGCTTGCGGTTGAGCAGGTAGACGGCCGCTTCGCGCCCGGCGCGCAGCACGATCCGGCTGCCGCGGCCGCGCGCGGCCTCCTCCTCGAGCATCCGGAGCGCCGAAAGGCCCGCCGACGAGGCGGTCCGCATCAGCCCGCTGCCATCGCAATGCGGGCAGGGACGGGTCGAAGCCTCAAGCACGCCGGTGCGCAGGCGCTGGCGGCTCATCTCCATCAGCCCGAACGAGCTGATCCGGCCGACCTGGATGCGGGCGCGGTCGTTCTTGAGCGCGTCCTTCATGGTCTTCTCGACCTTGCGGATATGGCCGTTCGATTCCATGTCGATGAAGTCGATCACGACGAGGCCCGCCATGTCGCGCAGCCGCAACTGCCGGGCGATCTCGTGCGCCGCCTCGATGTTCGTGGCGAAGGCGGTCTGCTCGATATTGTGCTCGCGCGTCGAGCGGCCCGAGTTGATGTCGATCGAGACCAGGGCCTCGGTCGGGTTGATCACGATATAGCCGCCGGACTTCAGCTGGACGACCGGCTGGTACATCGCGCTGAGTTCGTCCTCGGCGCCGTAGCGCTGGAACAGCGGCACCGGGTCGGCATAATGCGTCACCCGCTTCACATGGCTCGGCATCAGCAGCTTCATGAACTGCCGCGCGTCCTTGTAGCCGCCCTCACCCTCGACGATCACCTCGTCGATATCCTTGTTGTAGATGTCGCGGATGGCGCGCTTGATGAGGTCGCTGTCCTGGTAGATCAGGGCCGGCGCCGAGCTTTTCAGCGTGTTCTCCCGGATCTCGTCCCACAGGCGGGCGAGATAATCGAAGTCGCGCTTGATCTCGACCTTGGTGCGCGACAGGCCGGCGGTACGGACGATCAGCCCCATGCTCATCGGCAGGTTGAGATCGGTCATGATCTGCTTGAGCCGCTTGCGGTCGGCGCCGTTCGAAATCTTCCGGCTGATGCCGCCGCCGTGCGACGTGTTGGGCATGAGCACGCAATAGCGGCCGGCGAGGCTCAGATAGGTGGTGAGGGCCGCGCCCTTGTTGCCGCGCTCCTCCTTGACGACCTGGACCAGCAGCACCTGGCGGCGGCGGATCACGTCCTGGATCTTGTAGCGGCGGCGCAGATTCTGCCGCTTGCGGCGCAGCGTTTCCGCGGCGCTCTCGTCGCTCGCGCCCTCGGCCTCCTCCGGCTGCTGGGGAGCCGCGTCGTCGTCCTCGTCGCCCTCGATCTCCTCGGCGACCTCGAAGCCGTCGACCGATTGCGCCGACATCGGCTCGTCATCGACCTCGACGACGCTGTCGTCGCCGTCGCCGCCGGCCTCATATTCGGCCGCGCGCAGCCGCTCTTCCTCGGCGGCGTGCTCCGCCTCCTCGCGCAGCAGCGCCTCGCGATCCTCCTTGGGGATCTGATAATAATCGGGATGGATTTCGGAAAAGGCCAGGAAGCCGTGGCGGTTGCCGCCATAATCGATGAACGCCGCCTGGAGCGACGGTTCGACCCGGGTTACCTTGGCGAGATAGATATTTCCCTTGAGCTGCTTGTGCTCGGCGGACTCGAAATCAAATTCCTCGATCCGATTTCCCTTGATCACGGCCACCCGGGTCTCTTCCTGGTGGCGCGCGTCGATCAACATGCGCATTGTCATTAAAGTCACTCCACGCGCCTGCCGCCGCCCTCCCCTGCCTTGCGGCGAGGATCGGGTGTGCGCGGCCAGCGCGCTCGAATATGGACGAAGGCGCGGCCATTCGGGCGCGCGCCGGGTAAGTCCGGGTTGAAATGAAAATATTTGCCTCTGCTGCG
>DASQJU010000178.1:0-4302 GCA_035630915.1 Allosphingosinicella sp. | reverse complement strand
CCGCTACCACAAGCCCGCCGGACTGCTCACCGCCGAGCGCGATCCCAAGGGCCGGGCGACCATCTACGACCGGCTGCCGCAGGGCTTGCCCAGGCTGATGCCGGTCGGCCGGCTCGATCTCAACACAGAGGGGCTGCTGCTGCTGACCACCGACGGCGAATTGAAGCGCCAGCTCGAATTGCCGGCGACCGGCGTCGAGCGGGCCTATCGCGCGCGGGTGTTCGGTGAGGTCAGCCAGGCTGAGCTCGAAGAGCTGATCCACGGCATCGAGATCGAGGGCGTCCGCTACGGCGCGATCGACGCCAATCTGGAGCGGCGCACCGGGCGCAACGCCTGGGTCGAGATGCGCCTCAAGGAGGGCAAGAATCGCGAGGTCCGCCGAGTTCTCGAGCATCTCGGCCTCCAGGTGTCGCGCCTGATCCGCACCGATTACGGCCCCTTCCCGCTCGCCGACCTGCCCCCCGGCGCGGTCGACGAGGTGCGGCAGCACGATCTGGTCGAATTCCGCCGGATGCTGAACGGCCTCAAGCCCACGCGCGCACCGGAGGCGACCGAGTACAGGCCGAGCCCCGCCCGTCCGTCGGCTCCAAAGCGCGCATTCGTGCGGCGTGACGCGCCGCGTGACGAGCGTCGAGCCGAATCCCCGGCACGTCCGCAGCGCACCCGCAGCGGCCCGCCCGGCGAAGAACGGCCGCGCTCTGGCCCGGTGCGCAATACGTCGCGCGAAGAGCGTCCCGCCCGCTCCTCCGTGCGACCGCAGCGCGCCCGCAGCGGCCCTCCTCGCGACGAACGGCCGCGAACCGGCCCGGCCCGCAATGCGCCGCCGCGCGACGAGCGGTCCCGCTCGACCCCCCGGCGGGAAGAACGCGACCGGGGCGGCAAACTGGAAACCCGTCCTCAGCGAAGCGGCCCGACCAAAGGCGCCCCTTCCCGCGGCGCCCCCGCCCGCAACGGCTCAAGCCGCAAGGGCCCGGGCCGCGGCGGCCCAAAAGGCCGCCCGCCGGGCAAGCGGGGCTAGAGGATGAGGATCATTGCCGGGGAGTGGCGTGGGCGGACGATCGAGGCGCCGGCCGGCCAGGCGACCCGCCCGACCAGCGACCGCGCCCGCGAAGGCCTGTTCTCGATGCTGCAGAGCCGCCTCGGCAGCTTCGAGGGCCTGCAGGTCGCCGATCTCTTCGCCGGCACCGGCGCGCTCGGCCTCGAAGCGCTGTCGCGCGGCGCCGGGCATTGCATATTCGTCGAGAAGGACCGAACCGCGCTCGACACCCTCAAGCGCAACATCGCCAAGCTCGGCGCCGACGCCCGCAGCGACCTTCGCGCCCGCGCCGTCGAGCACGTCACGCTGCCGCCCTGCGACCTCGTCCTGATGGACCCGCCTTATGGCGAGGGCCTCGCCCAGGCTGCGCTCGAGCGGGCGCCGGACTGGCTCGCGCCGGGCGGCTGGCTCAGCATCGAGCTGCACGGCGAGGTGCTGACCCCGCCCCCCGGCCTGGAGGTCGACGCCGAGCGCAAATTCGGCAAGGCGACGGTGATTTTGCTTCGAAACCCCGCTTGAGGCGTTGAGTGAAGCGCCCTTGTTCCCTAATCGTTCACCCGTGACCGACGCGCCCGCCACCGAACCGCCTTATCTCGCCGGCCTCAACCCGCCGCAGCGCGAAGCCGTGCTGACCACAGAGGGGCCGGTGCTGGTGCTTGCCGGCGCAGGGACCGGCAAGACCGCGGCGCTGACCGCGCGGCTGGCACACCTGCTCTACACGCGCAAAGCGTGGCCCTCCGAACTGCTCTCGGTCACCTTCACCAACAAGGCCGCGCGCGAGATGCGCGAGCGCGTCGGGCGGATCGTCGGCGAGGTCGTGGAGGGCATGCCCTGGCTCGGCACCTTCCATTCGATCGGCGCTAAGATGCTCCGCCGCCATGCCGAATTGGTCGGGCTCAAGAGCAATTTCACGATTCTCGACACCGACGACCAGCTGCGGCTGCTGAAGCAGCTCATCACCGCCGCCGACATCGACGAGAAACGCTGGCCGGCGCGGATGATCGCCGGGATGATCGACCGCTGGAAGAACAAGGGCTGGACCCCCGACCAGGTCGATGCCGGCGAGGCCGAAGCCTATGCGGGCGGCAAGGGCGCCAAGCTCTACGCGGTCTATCAGGCGCGCCTGCGCGACCTCAACGCCTGCGATTTCGGCGATTTGCTGCTGCACATGCTGGTGATCCTCAGGAAGCACCGCGACGTGCTCGAACAGTATCAGCAGCGTTTCAAATATATCCTGGTCGACGAATATCAGGACACCAACCAGGCCCAGTATCTCTGGCTCCGCCTGCTCGCGCAGAGCTCAAAGAATATCTGCTGCGTCGGCGACGACGACCAGTCGATCTATTCCTGGCGGGGTGCGGAAGTCTCGAACATCCTGAGGTTCGAGAAGGACTTCCCGGGCGCGGTTATCATTAGACTGGAACAGAATTACCGCTCGACCCCCAACATCCTCGCCGCCGCCTCGGGCCTGATCGCCCAGAATAGCGGCCGGCTCGGCAAGACGCTGTGGACCGAGGTCGACGAGGGCGACAAGGTCCAGGTGATCGGCGTCTGGGACGGGCCCGAGGAGGCGCGCCGGATCGGCGACGAGCTGGAGACGCTCCAGCACCGCGGGAGCCGCCTCGACGATTGCGCGATCCTGGTCCGCGCCCAGTTCCAGACCCGCGAGCTTGAGGACCGCTTTATCGCCATCGGCCTGCCCTACCGCATCGTCGGCGGCTTCCGTTTCTACGAGCGCGCCGAGATCCGCGACGCGCTCGCTTATTTGCGCGTCATCGCCCAGCCGGCGGACGATTTGGCTTTCGAACGGATCGTCAACACGCCCAAGCGCGGCCTCGGCGACAAGGCGATCGCCAAGCTCCACCAGCTCGCCCGCGCCGAGCAGATTCCGCTCTCATCCGCCGCGGCGCGCATCCTCGACACCGACGAGCTGACCGGCGCGGCCCGCCGCAGCCTCGGCAATCTGGTCGGCGACTTCGCCCGCTGGCGCGCGAAGCTCGACGAGATTCCGCATCCCGAGCTCGCCCGCCTGATCCTCGACGAAAGCGGCTACACCGCGATGCTTCAGGCCGAGCGCTCGGCCGAGAGCGCCGGCCGCCTGGAAAATCTCGCCGAATTGGCGCGCGCGATGGAGGATTACGAGACTCTCGGCGGCTTCCTCGAACATGTCAGCCTGGTCATGGACAACGACGCCGACCGCGAGACCGACAAGGTCACGATCATGACCATCCACGCCGCCAAGGGCCTCGAGTTCGACACCGTCTTTCTCGCCGGCTGGGAGGAAGGCGTCTTCCCCTCGCAGCGCGCGATGGACGAAGGCGGCAACGCGTCGCTCGAGGAGGAGCGCCGACTCGCTTATGTCGCGATCACCCGCGCGCGGCGCAAATGCATCATCCTCCACGCCGCCAACCGCCGCATCTACGGCCAGTGGACGTCGAGCATCCCGAGCCGCTTCGTCACCGAGCTGCCCGAGGCGCATATCGAGGCGGAGAGCACGATGTCGGGCGGCGCCTCGCTGTGGCGTGCCAACTGGTCCGAGCGCGCCGACCCGTTCAGCAATGTCGCGAGGGGCTCGGGCCGCGGCCCCGGCTGGCAGCGCGCGGCCTCGAGCGGCGCGTTCGAGCGGACCCCATCGCGGGTGCTTGAAGTCAAGGCCAGCGCGGTCAGCCTCGGCAATCCCGGTCGCAGCGACATCGCGCTCGGCCAGCGCGTGTTCCATTCCAAATTCGGCTACGGGACGGTCGCCGAGATCGAGGGCAACAAGCTGGAGATCGATTTCGAGAAGGCTGGGCGGAAGCGGGTGCTGGATAGTTTCGTCAGTGTGGAGTGAGCAGTCGAGGACAGGTGGAATCAAACTGTTTTGGCGAATATTATCGGAGGAACGTCCACGCCAAGCATGTCGTCATATTTTATGGTGCGATTGCGTCCGAAGAGCCCCGACCGTCCGATGGCGTATGGCAAGTAAATGAGCCTGCAGAAGCCTTCCGACTCCACATGAACTCTTATGCCATCGGGATAGGTGGGATCGAGCTGGGGCGGGATGTCGACGTTTGCGGCGATCGCAGCGCCCAAAACCTCGCCACTCGCGGCCCTCTGAGTCAGAACATTTTGCGCGTAGGAGTATAGTTCCTGAGGCAAAGGACGTTCCTCGCCGTCCGAAAATCCCAATGCGGCTAGTTCGCGAGAAGCGTTGATTTCTGCTCCGAACGGATAGAACTCGCCCACGTCTTCAAGCATTCGGCGCGCGAACTCCGTGCAATATTCGA
>DASQJU010000177.1:0-12406 GCA_035630915.1 Allosphingosinicella sp. | reverse complement strand
TGCTCGTCTGCGAGGAGGCGCACCGCTACATCCCGTCCGACAAGACTGGCGGCGGCCAGTCCGTCCGCAAGATCCTCGAGCGGATCGCCAAGGAAGGCCGCAAATATGGCGTCTCGCTCGGCCTGATCACGCAGCGCCCGTCCGACCTTGCCGAGGGCGTGCTGTCGCAATGCGGCACGATCATCGCCATGCGCCTCAACAACGATCGCGACCAGGCCTTCGTGAAATCGGCGATGCCGGAAGGCTCGCGCGGCTTCCTCGACGTGATCCCGGCCTTGCGCAACCGCGAGTGCATCGTCTGCGGCGAGGGCGTTTCGATCCCGATCCGCGTCGCCTTCGACGATCTCGAGCGGGACCGCTGCCCGGCTTCGTCCGATCCGATGTTCTCGCATCTGTGGAAGCAGACCGGCGAGGAAGAGGCGATGGTCGCGCGGGTGGTCAAGCGCTGGCGCGCTCAGGGCCGCTGATCCAGCCAAGCAGACCTTATTGAAACGCTAGCGGGCGGCGCGGGTAGGACCGGCGCCGCCGCCGCTGGCTTGCTGCGATCCGCCGAGCGGCGTGCCGAGCAGGGTGCGCAGCCGGTTGCGGAAGCTGGCGAGCGCCGTGCCGCTGAGCTGGGCGCGGCCGACGAAGCGCACGGAGCGCGGATTGATCGTCGCCCCGTTGCGATAGGTCTCGAAATGAAGGTGCGGACCGGTCGAGAGGCCACTCGTTCCGATATAGCCGATCACCTGTCCCTGGCGGATATGGGCCCCCGGCTGCACCGCAATCCGGCTCATGTGCGAATAAGAGGTGGACAGGCCATTGGCGTGGTTGAGGCGGACCTGGCGGCCATAGCCTCCGGCCCAGCCTGCGCGCGCCACCGACCCGTCGGCAACCGCCAGGATCGGCGTGCCGTAGCTCGCGCGCATGTCGATTCCACGGTGCATGCGGGCATAGCCGAGGATGGGGTGCATCCTCAGGCCGTAATTGGAGGTGATCGGGCCCGGCACCGGCTGGGTCATGCCGCCGCTCTGACGGCCCACCCCCGAGGCTTCGAACCACTGGGTGCGTCCGTCGCTTTCCCACTGCATGAGCTGGACGCTGCGTCCGGTAGAGCGCTTCAGCCCGGCAAAGAGGAGCGGGCCCGTCTCGACTTCGCCGGTGGCGGCGCGGCGATGCTCGATGATGATGTCGAACCGGTCGTCCGAATTGATTCCGCCCGGCACGCTGAGCTGGGTGCTGAGCGCGCGGATATAGGCTTCGACCGCGCGGGCGGGAACGCCGGCGGCGCGGGCCGAGCGATAGAGGCTCGATCCGACC
Source organism: Allosphingosinicella sp. (assembly GCA_035630915.1). Lineage (GTDB taxonomy): Bacteria > Pseudomonadota > Alphaproteobacteria > Sphingomonadales > Sphingomonadaceae > Allosphingosinicella. Next base: position 11,104 of record DASQJU010000177.1, on the reverse strand, counting down.
AGGCCCTGGATGCGCAGCGGCGTGTCGTCGACCGCAATCGGTATCTGGGTCAGCTTGAGCGCGCCATCGGCCCTGTTCAGCTCGACGCGCAGATCGAAGCGGGCGCGGAAGCTGAGCTTTTCGAGCGGACGGGCCACCATGCGGTTCGGGCGGCGGCCGAGCGTCAGATCCATCACCGTGCCGGCGCGAATGTCGGCGAGCGGGACGATGCCGCCGATCAGCGCCGCCACCGTATCGGCCTCGCCCGCGCCGATCCCGGCGCGCTCGAGTACGCTGGCGAAGCCGTCGCCGCGGCCCAGGGTGGCGCGAAGGTCGATGATCGGCCGCTCGGGGCTTTCCGCGAGCGTTTCGACAACATCGGTCGGCGCCATCCGGCGGCCGGTGTCGGCCCCGTAGGCCAAAGGCGCGATGGCGGTCGCCCGCGCTTCCTCGAACTGCAAATCCCCGAGCGGAGGCGGCGAGCGCCCCCAGAGAGGCTCGATGCCCGCGCCGAGCGACCAGGCGCCGTAGCAGAGCGCGAAGCAGGTGGCGAAACCGCGCAGCCATGTGCGCGAGCCGATGCGCTGGCCGAGATCGACGACGAGATCGAACTGGCCCGTGCGCGCGCGAAGATCGTCAAGCTTGTGGCCGAACGGCTGGCGCGGCGTTGGGCGGCCGAAAGGCCCGTCCAAGGCGAGCGTGGCCGCGCCGCTGCCCGATCCCGCGCCAATATCGCCGACCTGATACAAGGCGTTCGCCCCTCGCGCGCCGCTTATTTCCCCCCGCCGCGCTTGCGCCCGGCAGGTGGCGAGGGTTGTGAAGAAAACAGGTTAAAGTCAAATTACGGATTCGCCCCACCCGGCCCGACTGCGGCGAAGCGGTGACGAGGCCGGATGAACCGAGTCCGGGACGCAACAAGCGGAAATGCTTGTGCTTTGACGCCGGGCTAACGATCTTGACCGCATGAACGCCGAGCTCAAGGCCGTCCTCGGCCCCACCAACACCGGGAAGACCTATCTCGCCGTCGAGCGGATGTGCGGTCACTCCTCGGGGATGATCGGCTTCCCGCTGCGCCTGCTCGCGCGCGAGGTCTACGACCGGGTGGTCAAGCTCAAGGGCGCCAACCAGGTCGCACTGATCACCGGCGAGGAGAAGATTCTGCCCAAGGAGGCGCGCTGGCTGCTGTGCACCGCCGAGAGCATGCCGATGGAGCGCGACGTCGCCTTCGTCGCGATCGACGAAGCCCAGCTCGGCGCCGATCCCGAGCGCGGCCACGTCTTCACCGACCGCATGCTGCACGCGCGCGGCCGCGAGGAGACGATGATCCTGGGCTCGGAGAGCCTGAGACCGATGGTCCGCGCGCTGCTGCCCAAGGCCGAGATCACCACGCGCCCGCGTTTCTCCACGCTCTCCTATGTCGGGCCCGCCAAGCTTTCGCGACTGCCGCCGCGCTCGGCGATCGTCGCCTTCTCGGCGGAACAGGTCTACGCGGTGGCCGAGATGCTTCGGCGGATGCGCGGCGGCGCGGCGGTGGTGATGGGCGCGCTCTCCCCGCGCACCCGCAACGCCCAGGTCGCCATGTATCAGGCGGGCGAAGTCGACTATCTCGTTGCCACCGACGCGATCGGCATGGGCCTCAACATGGACGTCGACCATGTCGCCTTCGCCGGCCTCTCCAAGTTCGACGGCAACCGAAGGCGGCGGCTGACTCCGGCCGAGATGGCGCAGATCGCCGGCCGCGCCGGTCGGCACCAGCGCGACGGCACGTTCGGCTCGCTGACGCTCGAGGGCGATGCGCTTGCCGAGTTCCGCCCGGAGGAAATCGAGCGGATCGAGGAGCACAGGTTCGACCCGCTCGAATTCCTCTACTGGCGCGAGAGCGAGCTCGATTTTGCCAGCGTCGCGGCCTTGATCAAATCGCTCGAGCGGCGCCCCGTGCGCCGCGAAGTGCGTGCGGCGCCGGAGGCGATCGATCTCGCGGTGCTGAAGGTGCTCGCCGGCGACGGTGACGTCATGACGCAAGCGGCCACGCCCGCTTTGGTCGAGCGCTTGTGGGCGGTTTGCGGCCTGCCCGATTTTCGCAAGACGGGGCCCGAGCACCACGCCCGGCTGGTCGGGCGGCTGTTCGCCTATCTCGCCGAGGGCCATGTCCCGCAGGGCTGGTATGCCGAGCAAGTCGCGCGGCTCGACAACGTCCAGGGCGACATCGATACGCTCGCAGACCGCATCGCCGGGATCAGGACCTGGGCCTATATCGCCCACCGCGCCGACTGGCTGGCCGACCCCGAGGGCATGGCCGCGCGAACGATGGCGGTCGAGGAGAAGCTGTCCGACGCGTTGCACGAGCGGCTGACCCAGCGCTTCGTCGACAAGCGCACGGCGGTGCTGATGCGCGACGTCGGCAAGAAGGGCGCGGGCGAGTTCCCGGTCGCGATCGATCCCGAGGGGGAGGTGAGCGTCGGCACTTATGCGATCGGCCGCCTGCAGGGCTTCGCCTTCGAGGTCGACCCGGCCGCGCGCCATGCCGACCGCAAGATGCTGCTCGCCACCGCCGAGCGGCGGCTCGGCCACGAATATGAACGGCGCGCGGGCGCGCTCGTCGCCGACACGGACGAGCATTTCACCTTGCGCACCGAACCGGGCCAGCCGGTTGCGATCCTCTGGCGCGGGCACGAGGTGGCGCGGCTCGGCCCGGGCAAGAACCTCCTCTCCCCGCGGGTCCAGCTCGACCGCCGCATCGATCGGGTGTCGGACAAGGGCCGCGAGGCCGTGATCCTCAGGCTCAAGGACTGGATCCGCGCGGGCGCCGAAACTGTGCTCGGCCCGCTCCGCGCCGCCGGCCGCGCCGCGCAGGATCCGGCCGCGCCGGCGGCGGTGCGCGCCTTGCTGGCGATGCTGGTCGACGAGGGCGGGATCATCGCGCGCGAGGCGGTTGCCGCCCCGCTCGCGGCGCTCGACCGCGAGCAAAGGCGCGCGGTGACGAAACTCGGCATCCGCATCGGCGCGCTCGACCTGTTCATGCCCACGGTGCTGAAGCCCGAGGCGCGGCGCTGGCGCGCGGCCTTGCGCGCCGCCGCGGGCGGGAATGCCATGCCGGACATGCCGCCCCATTCGAGCGTCGTCCTGCCGACGCCGGACGACCGGACCCTGCTTTCGCGGCTGGGCTTCCGCGCGGCGGGGCCGCAGATGATCCGCGTCGACATGGCCGAGCGGATCGCGGCCAGGGCGCATGAAGCCCGCGCGAGCGGGAAAGGCGATGCAGTGGATCCGGCGCTGGTGACCTCGCTCGGACTCCTGCCCGCGGCGGTGGCGAAACTGATGCGCGACATAGGCTTTCAGCCGACCAATGGGGCGCAAGGGTGGATCTGGCGCGGCCGCGAGCGCCGGAAGCCGCCTCGCACACCGGACAGATCCTCCCACGCCTTCGCCGCGCTCGCCGCGCTGAAGCGCTGATGTTCAGGCGGCTCAACGATCGGGTGATGGTCGCCGGCCAGATCGGGCCCGAGGACATCGCACAGGCAGCCGCGTCCGGCATCACGGCGATCGTCAACAACCGCCCCGACGGCGAGGAGCCGGGCCAGCCGGCCGGGGCCGAGATCGAGGCGGCGGCGCGTGCGGCGGGCCTCGCTTATCATCATATCCCGGTCGCCGGCGGCGTCAGCGCGGATGAAGTAGAGCGCATGGCCTCGGTGCTGGAGGAAGAGGGTGCCGTGCTCGCCTTCTGCCGCTCGGGCACGCGTTCCACCTGGCTCTGGGCGCTCGCCGAAGCGCGCCGTGGCGCCGACGGGGACAGTCTGATCGCGCAGGCCGCGGCGGCCGGATACGATCTCGAGGCGCTACGCCCCTATCTTTGAAGCCCCGATGATCTCGCTCGCGCGCTCCAGATCGTCCTCGTCGACCATCAGCCGTACCGGAACGACACCGAGATCGACGCCGCCCCAGTTCATGGCCTCGTCGAACAGCACTGCCGGAATCCCTTCGGCATCGAGCGCGCCCTTGGCGATGTTGCCCTCGAACGACGTGTAGAAGCGGGCGGCTTCGACCAGCGCCATTACCAGGGCACCACGTCGCCGGCCGCCTGCTCCATCGCCGTCGGCTTGCGCCCGAGCATCGCGTTGCGGTGCGGGAAGCGGCCGAAGCGCTGGATCACCTCGTGATGCTTGCGGGCGTATCCAAGCATCTCGTCATTGCCGAGCGCGGTGAACAGCAGCAGCGACTGGACCTGATCGCGCAGATCCTCGCTGTGCTCGAACGGCATGTAGAGGAAGCCGCGGCGATCTGACGTCATGCCGTCGTCATGGCCGCGCGCGACCGCTCCCTTGGCGACCGCCAGCGCAAGCGGGTCGGTCGAGAACTGATCGGCATGGCCGCGATACATGTTGCGTGGGAATTGATCGAACAGCAGCACCGCCGCCAGCGCCTCGTCGGCCGAGCCGAGGAAGTGCCCGGGGACGTTCTCGCGCTGCTGCTCCCACAGCGCCTCGAAGCGCTTGCGGATCTCGGTATCCAGCTCGGGACTGCCCTTCCACCACTCCTCCCAGCCGAGCGCGAACCAGAAATCGAGGATCGAGCGGACCTGGGTCTGGTTCACGCTCCGAATCCTAACTTTGGGCGGTGCCGCCGACGGTAATCCCCTCGATCAGCAAGGTCGGCTGGCCGACGCCGGCGGGGACCGACTGGCCGCCCTTGCCACAGACTCCGACGCCCTCATCGAGGCACATGTCATTGCCCATCGCCTTGACCCTGGTCAGCACGCTGGGCCCGTCGCCGATCAGGCTCGCGCCCTTGATCGGCGCGCCGAGCCTGCCATTCTCGATCCGGTAGGCCTCGGTGCAGGAGAAGACGAACTTGCCCGAGGTGATGTCGACCTGCCCGCCGCCGAAGCTCTTGGCGTAGATGCCGCTCTTCGCGCGGGCGAGGATCTCGCCCGGATCGTCCTTGCCGCCGAGCATGAAGGTGTTGGTCATCCGCGGCATCGGCGCATGAGCGAAATTCTCGCGGCGGCCGTTTCCGGTCGGCGCGACGCCCATCAGCCGGGCGTTGAGCCGGTCCTGGATATAACCTTTGAGGATGCCGTCCTCGATCAGCACGTTGCGCTGGGTCGGCGTGCCCTCGTCGTCGATCGTCAGCGAACCGCGCCGGTCGCCGATCGCGCCGTCGTCGATCACGGTGACGCCAGGCGCGGCGACGCGTTCGCCGATCCGGCCGGAGAAGGCCGAGGTGCCCTTGCGGTTGAAATCGCCCTCGAGGCCGTGGCCGACCGCTTCGTGCAGCAGCACGCCGGGCCAGCCCGGACCGAGCACGACGGTCATCTCGCCGGCCGGCGCAGCGACCGATTCGAGGTTCACCAGCGCCTGGGCGAGGGCCATGTCGATGGCGCGGCTCCAGGTCGCCTCCTCGAACAGCGTGTCGTAGAGGTAGCGCCCGCCCAGACCGTGCGATCCGGTTTCGCGGCGGCCGTTCTGCTCGGCGACGATCTGGACGTTGAGCCGGACCAGCGGGCGCACGTCATGGGCGACGAACCCGTCCGGCCGGACGATGTCGATCACGCTCCACGATCCGGCGAGCGACACCGTGACCTGGGACACGCGGGGATCGCGCGCGCGCGCCGCGGCGTCGATCTGTTGGCAGAGCGCGACCTTGCGGGCGAAGGGGATCAGGCTCAGCGGATCGGCGTCGGTGTAGAGCGTGGCGTTGGTCCGTCGCGGCGCGGCCGGCCGAGCGCCCTTAGCCGGATCGAGCACCGCCATGGTCTCGGCCGCGCGGCGGATCGCCGCTTCGCTGAGCTCATTGGCCTGGGCGAAGGCGGTCGTTTCGCCCGAGACCCCACGCAGGCCGAAGCCCGCCTGGGTGTTGAAATCCGCGGTCTTCAGCCGCCCGTCGTCGAAGCCGAAACTCTCCGAGGCGATATATTGGAGGTAAAGCTCGCCATCGTCGCAGCCCTTGAGGGCGTCGGCGGTGAGGCGGAGCGCGGCGTCGGGATCGAGGCCGTCGGGGCGGTAGAGAAAGCGGCGGGGATCGGTACTCATTCCCACCATATAGGCAGGTCAGGCGGCCGATGCACCCTCGTCTGCCGGCCCACCCTCGAGGATGAACCTTTTGTCGCAATAACCGCAGTCGACGAAGCCCTTCTCGTCGATCTGCAGCCAGACCCGCGGATGGCCGAGCGCCGGCGAGATTTGCGTGGCGCCGTCGCAAGCGACGCGGCGGCTGTCGGTATAGGCGATCTCGGGCATGAAGGGGTCGCTGGCCATGGCGCCGCCTTAGCGAAGGACAATAAGCTTCGCTAGGCGCGAAAGTCCGGCTATTCCCGCGGGCCATGACCGAAGCCGCTATCGAAATCCGCGACCTCGCCAAGACCTATGCCGGCGGCAAGCGCGCGCTCGACGGGATCACGATCGATGTACCGCGCGGCGGCATTTTCGGCCTACTCGGCCCCAACGGCGCCGGCAAATCGACCCTAATCAACATCCTCGCCGGGCTCGTCACCAAGAGCGGCGGCAGCGCGTCGATCTGGGGCTTCGACATCGACGAGCATCCGCGCAACGCCAAGCGCTCGATCGGCGTCGTGCCGCAGGAAATCCTGTTCGACCCGTTCTTCACGCCGAAGGAGGCGCTGGAACTCCAAGCCGGGCTCTACGGCATCCCGAGGGCCGACCGGCGGACGATGGAACTGCTGCGGGCCGTGCGGCTCGAGGATAAGCAAGACGCTTATGCGCGCACGCTCTCGGGCGGCATGAAGCGGCGGCTGCTGGTGGCCAAGGCGATGGTCCACAGCCCGCCGATCCTGGTGCTCGATGAGCCGACCGCAGGCGTCGACGTCGAGCTGCGCCAGCAGCTGTGGGATTATGTCCGCTCGCTCCACGCACAGGGCGTGACCATCGTCCTGACCACCCACTATCTTGAGGAGGCCGAGCAACTCTGCGACCGGATCGCGATCATCAACCACGGCAAGCTGATCGCCAACGAGCCTACGCGAACCCTCGTCAACATGGCGCAGGAGAAGGTGGTCGAGGTCATTGTTGACCGCGACATCGCCACGGCCCCCGAGGCGGTCTGCTTCGACAAGATTGAGCTGTCGGGCGAGCGGACGCTGTCGATCACCTACCGCAAGGATCGGGTCAATGCCGGCGAGGTGCTCGCGGCGCTTCAGCGCGAGGGGCTCGGCATCGTCGACGTCTCCACCCGCGAGCCGGACCTCGAGGACGTCTTCCTCAACCTTACCCGCGCGACGGGCACCGATGGCTAGCCAGGACTTCGACGTCCTGATCATCGGCGCCGGCGCGGCCGGGCTGACCGCGGCGCTCAACCTCGCGGAACGGTTCAAGGTCGCGGTCTTGCTGAAGGGCGAGGGCGCGACCGGCTGGGCGCAGGGCGGCATCGCCGCGGTGTTGGAGCCGGGCGACACGTTCGAGGCGCATGTCGAGGACACGATGATCGCCGGCGCCGGCCTCAACAAGCGCGAAACGGTGGAGTTTGTCGTCGAGAACGCACCGGCCGCAATCGCGCGACTCGCCGAGCTCGGCGTACCCTTCACGGGCGACAGCGACGGCGAGGGCTGGCACCTGACCCGCGAAGGCGGCCACAGCGCGCGGCGCATCGTCCACGTCGACGATGCTACCGGCTGGGCCGTGCAGCAGGCGCTGGAAAAGGCAGCCGCGGCCAGCCCGAACATCACCGTCGTTCCAGACATGGTGGCGATCGACCTCGCCACCAGCCGCAACGGCCAGCGTTACTCGGGCGACGGCCACGTCTGGGGGGCCTATGCGCTCAACAAGGCGACGGGAAAGGTCGAGACCTTCACCGCGCGGGCGACGATCCTCGCCACCGGCGGCGCTGGCCGGGTCTACCTGTTCTCGACCGCGCCGCGCGGCGCGACCGGCGACGGCATCGCCATGGCCTGGCGGGCGGGCTGCCGCGTCTCCAACATGGAGTTCATGCAATTCCACCCGACCTGCCTCTACAATCTGGAGGTCAAGAACTTCCTGATCACCGAGGCGGTGCGCGGCGAGGGCGGGCAGCTCAAGATTCCGGAGACCGGGCACCGCTTCATGCCCGAGTTCGACGAGCGCGCCGAGCTCGCGCCGCGCGACATCGTCGCCCGCGCGATCGACCATGAGATCAAGCGCCTCGGCCTCGATTTCGTTCATCTCGACATCAGTCACCGCGATCCCGATTTCGTGCGCGCCCATTTCCCCAACATCCACGAGAAGCTGCTGGGCCTCGGCATCGACATGACCAAGGAGCCGATTCCGGTCGTTCCCGCGCAGCATTACACCTGCGGCGGCGTGGTCATCGATCTCGACGGGCGGACCGATTTGCCCGGCCTCTACGCGGTCGGCGAAGTCAGCCAGTCGGGCCTCCACGGCGCCAACCGGCTGGCCTCCAACTCGCTGCTCGAATGCTTCGTGTTCGGCGACGCGGCCGCCACGCACATCACCGCCAATTGGGACGATCTGCCGCCGCCGCCGCCGATCCGCGCCTGGGACGAGAGCCGCGTCACCCATTCCGACGAGGAGGTGGTGATCAAGCAGAACTGGACCGAGATCCGCCGCTTCATGTGGAATTATGTCGGCATCGTGCGCACCACCAAAAGGCTCGAGCGCGCCAAGCACAGGATCAAGCTGCTGACCGAGGAGGTCGAGGATTATTACGGCCATTTCCGCGTGACGCCCGACCTGATCGAGCTCCGCAACCTCCTTCAGAGCGCCGAGCTGATCGTCCGCTCCGCCCTCCACCGCAAGGAGAGCCGCGGGCTGCATTACACGCTGGACTATCCCAAGACGCTGGCCAGGGCGGTGGATACGGTCTTAGCGCCGTAGGAACTCAGCTACCGCTGCCCTGAATCGCGTCGGCTGATCGAGCATCACCATATGGCCGCTGCCGCCGATGCGGGCGAGGCGGGCGCCGCGGGCGCCGGCATAAGCGCGGGTGAACTGACGGTCGATCGCCGCATTGGCCTGGGCGTCGGGCGAGGCGTAGACCACGCTCAGCGGCGCGCGGATGCGGGCGAGATCGGCCGTGAGGTCGAGCACCGCCAGCTCCTGCGCCGCGCGGCCGACCACCTCTGAATCACTGCGGGCGCCGCCGGGCGGGCCGAACGCGGTCATCAGATTGGCGAACAGCCGGCGCCCGCCTTGCGAATCCATCATCCGCGCGAGCGGCGCCCAGTCGCCCGCCGTGCCGCCGAGCAGACCGGCGGGCTGGGGCAGCATGTCGACAACCATCACCTTGCCGACCAGCTCGGGCCGCCGCGCGGCGATCATCATCGCCAGCGTGCCGCCCATCGAATGGCCGACGATCGCGGGGCGGCGGAGATTCCGGTCGGCGATGTAACGGGCAATCTCGTCGGCCAGCGGCGAGACGATCGCGCCGGTGCGGTTGCCGCGCGCCGGCTCCCCGGCGAAGCCCGCGACCTGGATCAGGTGATAGCGATAGCCCGGGACCGCCGCGACCGTGCCGCGCCAGACGTCGCGGCCCGAGGTAAGGCCGGGAATCAGGATCACGTCTGGCCCGCGCCCGACCGTCTCAACCGAGAAACGCGTCGGCTGGAAGCCTTGGGCGGCAGCCGGCGAACCGAGCAGGCCGAGGGCCAGAGCTCCAGCGAGGAAGTGGCGGCGTTTCATCGCACGCCTCCTATCGCCAGATGTTTGAACGCCACCTTACGTTCGTCTAGACCCGCGCCATGCCCTCCCCGCATCTCTACCTCGTCGACGGCTCGTCCTACATCTTCCGCGCCTTTCACCGGCTGCCGCCGCTGACCAACAAGCACGGGCTCAATGTCGGCGCGGTCTATGGCTATACGACGATGCTGTGGAAGCTCGCCGAGAGCCTGAACAAGGCCGATGGGCCGACCCACCTCGCGGTCATCCTCGACGCCTCGGAATCGACCTTCCGCAACCAGCTCTACGACCAGTACAAGGCGAACCGACCGCCGCCGCCGCCCGAGCTGGTGCCGCAATTCCCGTTGATCCGCGACGCCACCCGCGCCTTCTCCATCCCCTGCCTCGAGGAGATGGGGCTGGAGGCGGACGACATCATCGCCTGCTACGCCAAGGCGGCCGTGCGCGAGGGCTGGCAGGTCACCATCGTTTCCTCCGACAAGGATCTGATGCAGCTGATCGAGCCAGGCGTGGACATGCTCGACACGATGAACGACCGGCGGATCGGCCGCGAGGAGGTGATCGAGAAGTTCGGCGTCGGCCCCGAGAAGGTGGGCGAGGTGTTGGCGCTGATGGGGGACAGCGTCGACAACATCCCGGGCGTCCCTGGCATCGGCCCCAAGACCGCCTCCAAGCTGATCCAGGAATTTGGCGACGTCGAGGCGGTGCTCGCCGCCGCGCCGGAGATGAAGCCCTCCAAGATGCGCGACAATCTGATCGAGCATGCCGAGAAGGCCCGGCTCTCGCGCCAGCTGGTCGAGCTGATCTGCGATTCGCCGCTGCCCGAGCCGCTCGATCAGCTGGCCATGAAGGGGATTCCGGAAGGGCCGCTGCGGGAATTCCTCGAACATCACGGCTTCCGCACTTTGTTGGCGCGGCTCGGCGCGCAAACGCAGACGGGCACGCCGGTCGCCAACGAGACGACGACCCAGCGCGAGGTGCGGCCCGAGCCGAAGATCGACCGCTCGCTCTACGAGACGGTGACGACCGAAGACGCGCTCGACGGCTGGATCGCGGCCGCGCGGGAAAAGGGCCTGGTCGCGTTCGACACCGAGACTGACGGGCGCGACTGCGTCTCGGCCAAGCTGGTCGGGATCAGCCTCGCCACCGACTGCAACAAGGCCTGCTACATCCCGCTCGAACATGGCGGCGACGACATGTTCGCCGAGCGGCCCGATCAGCTTCCCTCGGCGCTGGTGCTGGCGAAGCTCAAGCCGCTGTTCGAAAATCCGGCGGTGCTCAAGATCGGGCACAACCTCAAGTTCGACTGGGTCGTGCTGGAGAAGCGCGGCATCCGCGTCGCGCCCTACGACGACACTTTGGTGATGAGCTTCAACCTGGATGCGGGCGGGCTCAATTCGCACGGGCTCGACGATCTGGCGAAGAAGCATCTCGACCACAACTGCATCGCGTTCAAGGATCTGTGCGGGACGGGGCAGAAGCAGATCACATTCAACCTCGTC
>DASQJU010000176.1:0-18161 GCA_035630915.1 Allosphingosinicella sp. | reverse complement strand
CGGCGGCGCCGGCGACGACGTCGTCCACGGCGGCGCCGGCAACGACTATCTGAGCGAAGGCTTGGACGGCGAAAGTGACAGCCTCTACGGCGACGAGGGCAACGACCGGTTATTCTACCAGGGGATGCTTTCCGCCGCGGCGATCAGCGCACGGCTGGACGGCGGATCGGGCGACGACCGGATCGACTATTGGTCGCCGAGCCCGGCGAGCAGCGCCGTCCTGCTCGGCGGGATCGGACATGACCGGATCTTCGTCGAGGGGGGCGGCAATGTCCAGATCGACGCGGGCGCCGATTCGGACCTGGTCGATATCCGCCTCTATCAGACGGGCTACGACCTCACCTTGGGCTCGGGCCGCGATCTCCTCGTCCTCGAAAGCAATCAAGGTCACCCTTCGAATACTTTCGTGCGAATCCGCGACTTTGCCGCCGGAGACAATGGCGATTCGCTGAGCCTGATCTCCTATCTGTCCTGGCAGGCGCTGCTCTGGGACCTCAATACCAATCCCTTCGCGGCCGGCTTCCTGCGTCTCGCCCAGCAGGGCACCGACACGATTCTCCAGTTCGACCGGGACGGCACCCGGACGCTCGAGGGATTCACCACGCTGCTCGTCCTGGAGAATGTGAACGCGGCGGCGCTCACCGCCCGCAACCTCGGCGGCTACGCTCCGTCCGGCGCCGCGACGGCGGGAGCGACGATCGAAGGGACTGCCGGAGTCGACAATTTCAGCGCCACGAGCGGCGACGATCTGCTTCGGGGGTTGGGGGGTGGCGACGCTCTTCACGGGGGCGCGGGCAACGATTGGATCGAGGGCGGGGACGGGGACGACCTGATCGACGGGGAATTCGGCGACGACGTGTTGTACGGCGGCGCCGGGGACGATGTCCTCCACGACTCGGCGACCGGCAGCGACCGGCTCTACGGAGAGGACGGCTCGGACCAGTTGACGGTCGACCGGCAAAATTTCTCGACCGGCCCGGCGACGACGCTGCTCGACGGTGGCGCCGGAGCCGATGGTCTGACCTTCATCGGCCGCGCCTCCTTCGACGATGTCGTCATGATCGGCGGCGAGGGAAACGACAATATCTACGTCCTGACCGCGCGTTCAGTCAGCATCGACGCCGGCGCCGGCGACGATCTCGTCAGGCTCGATTTCAGGGCGCGAAGCACGACCGTGACTTTGGGCAGCGGCGCCGACTTCGTGGCTTTGTCGGGGGTGCCGTTCGGACCCAATGCCATGAAGGTGCTCGATTTCCAGCCGGGCGATGGCGGCGACAGGATCGACTTCATCTCCGTCCTCTACAGCCTCGGCAATTGGCAGCCGGGTTCCAATCCCTTCGCGGAACATGACCTCCGGCTGCAGCAAAGCGGGGCCGATACGCTGCTGCTCTACCGCGCCCCGGGCGAGAGCGACGCCGCTCAGCCCTTCGGCCAGCTCGTCGGCGTCGATGCGAGCCGGCTGACCCAGGCCAATCTCGGCTTCGCTCCGGTCGGTCTGATCCTGGTCGACGGCTCGACCGGCGCGGATCGCCTGGTCGGCACCGGCGCAGCCGATGAAATCCTCGCGCGCGCCGGCAACGACACGGTCAGCGCCCAGGGAGGCGACGACCGCATCATCGGCGGCGCCGGCGGCGATCGCCTGACCGGAGGCGCGGGCGGCGACGTCTTCGTCTACGGCGACGTATCCGACAGCTTTTCGGCGCTGCGTTCCGACGGGAAAAAGACGCTTCCCGACATCATTCAGGATTTTACCTCCCGCGAGGACCGGATCGATCTTTCCGCGATCGACGCCGTTCGGGGGACCGCGTCCAACGACGGTTTCACGTTCATTGGCAGCGCCGCCTTCTCGGGCCATGCGGGAGAGCTGCGTTTCGAGATCGTCGACGGCGTCGCGCGCATTGGCGGCGATCTCGACGGGGACGGCGCCGCCGATTTCCAGATCATGGCCGTGACGACCACATTGCAGGCGGCCGATTTCATCCTCTAGGGCCCCGGCCCCGCATCATCCCAAAAAGGCCCGCTTGCGGCCCTATTCGCTTGGCACTGGGGTCTCGGAAACCTAAAGGGCGGGCATGACCGACAGAGACGAGACGTTCGACAAGGTCGCGAGGCTGATCGCGCCGTTCAACAAGAAGGGCGTGCCGCTGGCCGAGACCACCACCTTCGCCGGCGATCTCGAATGGGACAGCCTGGTGGTGATGGACTTCGTCGCCAACGTCGAGGACGAGTTCGACATCCTGATCACGATGAACATGCAGGCCGAGATCGAGACGGTCGGCCAGCTGGTCGACGCGGTCGAGACGCTGCGGACCGAGGGCTGAGTGACCGAGTCCGTCGCCAACGCGATGAATCCGGCCGACGAGGCGCCGCTCGCGCCCTCGGGCCGCGACCTCTTCTCCAAGTTCGACGCCCTGATCGCCCAGCGCGAGGCGCTGCTCGCGACCGGGGTCAAGGACCCCTTCAGCCTGGTCATGGAGAAGGTGCTCTCCCCCACCCGCGCGGTCGTGGGCGGCAAGGAGACCATTCTCCTCGGCACCTACAATTATATGGGCATGACGTTCGACGAGGACGTCATCGCCGCCGGCAAGCAGGCGCTCGACGAGTTCGGCTCGGGCACCACCGGCAGCCGAGTCCTCAACGGCACCTATCAGGGCCATAAGGAATGCGAGGAGGCGCTGAAGGCCTTTTACGCCATGGACCATGCGATGGTCTTCTCAACCGGCTACCAGGCCAATCTCGGCGTCATCTCAACGATGGCGGGCAAGGGCGACTATATCGTCCTCGACATCGACAGCCACGCCTCGATCTACGACGGCTGCGCGATGGGCAATGCCGAGGTCGTGCCGTTCCGCCACAACGACGTCTCCGCGCTCGAAAAGCGCCTCGCCCGAATCCCGGCCGAGGCGGGCAAGCTGGTGGTGCTCGAAGGCGTCTATTCGATGCTCGGGGACATCGCGCCGCTCAAGGAGATGATTGCCGTCTCCAAGGCCGCGGGCGCGATGGTGCTGGTCGACGAGGCGCATTCGATGGGCTTCATCGGCGAGAATGGCCGCGGCGTCGCCGAAGCCCAGAACTGTCTCGACGACGTCGATTTCGTCATCGGCACCTTCTCCAAGAGCGTCGGAACGGTCGGCGGCTTCTGCGTCTCCAACCATCCCAAGTTCGAGATCCTCCGGCTCGTCTGCCGCCCCTACGTCTTCACCGCCTCGCTGCCGCCCTCGGTCGTCGCCACCGCGGCGACCTCGATCCGCAAGCTGATGCACGGCTCGAACAAGCGCGCGCACCTGTGGGAGAATAGCAAGCGGCTCCACGCCGGCCTCAAGGCGCTCGGCTTCACGCTCGGCACCGAGGAGCCGCAATCGGCGATCATCGCGGTGATCATGCCCGATCTCGGGCAGGGCGCGGCGATGTGGGAGGCGCTCCTCGCCGAGGGCCTCTACGTCAACCTCGCCAGACCCCCCGCGACCCCCGCGAACATGACCCTGCTGCGCTGCTCGCTCTGCGCCGAGCATAGCGACGCGGAAGTCGGGCAAATCCTCCAGATGTTCGAAAATGCCGGCAGGGCGACCGGGGTAATTTCCTAGAAGTTCACGCCGCTTGGTGGCCCAACTGCGGTGAACCGAGCCGCAGCCAGCGGCGGACCGCCCTGCCCGCGCTTCCCAACCCCCTCTGGCTTCCCGTAGATTCCCCATATGGCGGAGGAGGGATCGAACAACGGGATCGCGGAGAGCGGCGCATCGTCCCGGCGCGCGCTGTGGGTCAGCGCGGGCGCGCTGGTCGCCACGCTGGCGCTGATCGTCCTCATCGTCACCATCACCATGTCGAACCGCGCCCGCGACGAGGCGATCGGCTGGGAGCGGCGAAGCGCCGAGATCACGCTGCTCACCCGAACGATCGACGCCACCATCGCCCGTTCCGAAGCCGCGCTGGGCCGCTACGTCCTCGACGAGCAGCGGCACACCGGTTCGGCTTACTACAGCGAATGGCGCACCGCCGGCTGGCAGATCCGCCAGCTTGAGCGGATGACCCAGTCCGATGCCGATCAGCTCGCCCGCACCCGCCAGCTGCGCGCGCTCTACGAGCGGCGCGGCGCCGAGCTGTCGCCGGCGGCGAGCGCGGCGACCCGCGCGCAGGGCACGGGCGGCCTGCGCTTTCTCTACCAGGCCGCCATTTCGGACACGCTGAAAGACCTGCGCGGCAAGCTCGAGGAGATCGCCCGGGCGGAGCGGACCAATCTCGACCGGCGCATGGCCGAGACTCAGGGCCTCGTCACCCGCGCCGACACCTTCACCGAATGGCTCGGCTGGCTCGCCATCCTGATCGGCTTCGGCGCGCTCGGCCTCGCGCTTCTCGCCTGGCGCTCGTTCGTCGAGGGTGTTCAGGCGCGGCGCGACGCCGAAGAGCAGGCGTGGCGCGCGCTCGACCTCGAGGAGGCGGTCCGCGCGCGGACCCGCGAGCTGTCCGACGCCAATGCCGCGCTCAAGGACGAGGCGCGCGAGCGCGCCGCCGCCGAGGCGCAGCTTCGCCAGGTGCAGAAGATGGAGGCGGTCGGCCAGCTCACCGGCGGCATCGCGCACGATTTCAACAATATGCTGGCGGTGGTCGTCGGCGGCCTCGATCTCGCCCGCCGCAAACTGCACGGTTCGCGCCGCGAGGTTGAGTTCCACCTCGACAATGCGATGGAGGGCGCCACCCGCGCCGCGGCGCTGACCCGCCGCCTGCTCGCCTTCGCCCGCGCCGAGCCTTTGCTGCCCGAGGCGATCGCCCCGTCCCAGCTGGTCGAGAACATGCTCGAGCTGGTCGACCGGGCGATCGGCGAGCGGATCAACGTCCGCACCAGCTTCGCCGCCGAGCCGTGGCACGTCTGGGCCGATCCGACCCAGCTCGAAAACGCCATGCTCAACCTCGCGGTCAACGCTCGCGACGCGATGGACGGCGCCGGCGACCTCACGATCCAGGTCGACAATGTCGCGCTCGCCGAGGCCGAGGTGGCCGATCTCCCCGCCGGCGATTACGTCCGCCTGCGCGTCTCCGACACCGGCAAGGGCATCGCGCCCGAGCATCTCGACCGCGTGTTCGAGCCCTTCTTCACCACCAAGGAGGTGGGCAAGGGCACCGGCCTCGGCCTCTCCCAGATCTTCGCCTTCGCCCGCCAGTCGGGCGGCGAGGTGGCGATCGAATCCGGGCTCGGGCGCGGCACCAGCGTCTCGCTCTATCTGCCGCGCTCGGCCGCCGCCGCCGAGGAAGCGGCGGCGCGGCTGCCGCGCCCGGCGCGGCGCGCGTCCGAGCCCCCCGCCACCTATCCGGGAGTCGCGGTCCTCGTAGTCGAGGACGATCCCAGGGTCAGCCGCTCGACCGTCGCCGCGCTCGAGGAGCTCGGCTACCGCCCGACGCCCAGCGCGAGCGGCCGCGAGGCGCTCGACATTCTCGCGCGGGATCCGGACATCGAGCTCGTCGTCACCGACGTGATGATGCCGGAGATGACCGGGACCCAGCTCGCCGTCCAGATCGAGCGGCTCTATCCGCGCAAGGCGATCCTGTTCGTCACCGGCTATGTCGGCGAGGCGGGCGACGCCGGGGACCTCGCCGGCCGCGACCTGCTGCGCAAGCCGTTCACGCTCGACGCGCTCGCGCGCGCCGTCGCCGCCGTGCTCGCGGCAAGGGTCAGCGGATCGCGCCGCGCCAGAGCAGACGAGGCAGCAGAGTAAGCGCGCCCAGGATCGGCCAGCGCCGCTGCCACGGCTTCACCTCGATCTTCGTCCCCGCATGGCGGTTGATCTTCCACGCGAGATAGTCGGCGCCGCCGGCATAGGTGGTCGTCGCCTTGGCCAGCCGGGCCACGCTCAGCGCCTTCCCCCGCCGCCTGAACCGCCCCCAGTCCGCCGCCCGGCCCGCCTTAGCCAGCGGCAGCGCGGCCGCGCCGATGCGCCGATAGCGCCCGGGGTCGGTGTCGACGATCGAGCCCGAGCGGCCCGTGCGCTCCGCGCGAAGCTCGCTGGCATAGGTCAGCGCGAAGCCCCGCCGCCACAGATCGAGCGGCTCGGCGCTGGCGGTCATCGGCACGGCATAGCCGAGCAGGGTCGGCGCGGCCCGCGCGACCGCGGTCACCGCCGTCTCGCGCGCCGCCTCGTCCTTCGCCCAGACCAGCCGCGACGGCTGCGCGAAGCGCGCCCAGACCGAGACGTCCCCCGCCTCGGGCCCGTTGAGCCGGTGAAAATCCGCCTCGCTCAGCACCGCATATTTGGCGGCGAGCCCATCATGCTCGAACGGGAAGACGTTGGGCGGCAGCACCCTATTGGCGACGGCGAACCAGCCCCGCCCGTAAGCCGCGCGGTAATCGGAAACGATCAGGTAGAAATCGAGCATCAGCCCGTCGAGGTTCCGCTCGCGCAGGCACGACCCGTAGAACAACACCGCCCGCGCAGCCTCGGGATATTCGGCGGCGATCGCCGCCGCCATCGCCGCCACGCGCGGATCGACCGGCTCGGCCAGTTCGGCGGCGACGAGATCGTGGAGCGTGGAGGCCATCGCGGCCGGATTAGCAGCTTGCGCGGGCTTAGGCAGCCAGCCGCAGGAAGTGCACCGGCGCGGTCGGCCTGAGCACGATCGGCGTGTCGTCATTGGCCTCGAACATCTCGCCGTCGAGGATGATGTTCGAGCGGTTGCCGCCGATGCGGATCTCGTCGCCGCGCTCGAGGTGGACGCCGCGGATCGTGCGCAGGCCGAGCTTGCCGCGTATCGCCGCGAACAGGGCGCCGAGGATCGAGATCAGATTGCGGTCGATCACCAGCAGCTGCATCGCCCCGGCGCGCGGGCCGGTGCCCATCATCGAGCCGTTGAGCAGCAGCCGCTCGAGCGTCGTCACCATGACCAGGGCGAAGCGGCCGTGCATCTCGCCGCTCTTGGTCACCGACACCTTGATCGGGGCCCATTTCGCCGGAAGCAGCCGCGAGCGGCGGCCGACCAGCACGGAGAGGAGGCCCATCGCGAAGGTCAGAGCGTGCGCCGCCCAATTGGGCAGGCCGAGCGGGTAGATTTTGTGGCGGCAGTAGAGGATCGTGTCGGCGAGGCCGGCGCCGCCGAGGAACATGCCGAGCACCGGGCGGTCGCCGTCGAGCCGGCCGCCGGTCAGCGCGATCAGCTCGCGCGAGACGATGTGCGGGACCATGTCGGTGCGCACCACGGCGAGGATCCGCTCGAGCGCCTCGATCGGGTCGCCGCCGGCGCCAAGATCGTGGGCGATGAGGTTGGTCTTGCCGTTCGGAAGCACCGCGACGGGCGGCGGCATGTCGCCGAAATGGCCGCCCTGGTAGAGCTCGGTCAGAGCCGCCTGCACCGTCCCGTCGCCGCCGTTGATGACCAGCACCTTGGGCTTGACCCGGGCGATCGACTTCAGCGCCTCGGCGATCTGGTCGACGCTCTCCACCTCATAATGGAAGATGTCGGCATGCTGGGCGCAATAGCTCCTCACCTCCGGCAGCAGCGACTGGTTGCCGGTCGAATGCGGGTTGGAGAGGAGCGCGATCGATTTCATCTCAGCCGTTTCCCGGCCGGATCGACAGACCCGAGCGATAGTTGAGCACGACGTTCACGCCGAGCGTGCCGGGGCCGACATTGACCGCGACGTCGCCGAAGCGCGGGCGCAGGTGCATCAGCGACAGGCGCGGGTTGCGCGAAAAGCCGCCGCCGTCGCTCCAGTCGCCGCGGGCATTGTCGCCGTCGACGTCGTGGCGCACGGCGACCGCATATTGGCCCGGCTGAGGCACCGCGATGCACACCCGCATCGGCCCGCCCGGGGTCACCGGCACGTTGACCTTGCGCAGCGTGGCGCCCCGATCGAGGAATGTGCTCGGATTGTTGTAGACCGCGACCCGGATATTGCCCGTGCGCTGGTTGAAATGGCTCAGATTGACGAGGATCGAGGGCCGGCCGGTACGGCAGGCCGCGGCGTCCGCGCCGAGCTGGGCGGACGCGGCCGCGGGCAGCGCGCCGAGCGCCGCCACGAAGAGACCCGCCCGCATAAACTTCGACTTCATTTCCAAACTCCCAGGGTAGGGCCAAACGCCCGCGCGCCGATTGAGGGCCGCGAGCAAGGCCGTCTGCCTATCCCCCTATGCCGGCCCAGATCGTCTCCGCTTGCGGCGAAAATGTGGTCATGCGGCGACAAAAGCCGGAAATCCGCGCCTTTTGGCGTGCCCGGAGCGGCAAAAGGCGATGACCTCCCCTCCGCCACCCTCTATAGCCGCCGGGCAAGGCGCCGCGTGGGGACCGACCAGGCTTGAAGTTTCCGAACCAAATCGACCGCTATCTCTTCCGGCTGATCCTCGTCCCGCTGATCGGCACGCTCTGTCTCGCCGCGATGCTGCTGCTGATGGACCGCATGCTGCGCCTGTTCGACTTCGTCGTCAGCGAGGGCGGCCCGGTCACCGTCGTGTGGCGGATGCTCGCCAATCTCATCCCCGAATATCTCGGCCTCGCCATTCCCGTCGGCCTCGCGCTCGGCATCCTGCTCGCCTTTCGCAAGCTCGCTCTGTCGTCGGAGCTCGACACCTTGCGCGCGGTGGGGCTCGGTTATGGCCGCCTGCTCTGGGTGCCCTATTGCTACGCGCTGCTGCTGCTCGGGCTCAATTTCGCGATCGTCGGCTTCCTCCAGCCCTACGCCCAATATTCCTACCAGAATCTGCGCTACGAGCTCAGCTCCGGAGCGCTCGGCGCCTCGATCAAAGTCGGCGAGTTCACCAGTCTCGGGCGGCGGATGACGCTGAGGATCGAGCGCAGCGAGAATCACGGCACCGACCTTCACGGCGTCTTCCTGCGCATCGCCGAGCGCGGCGGGCGCACGGTGGCGGTCAGCGCCGACCGCGGCCGCTTCCTCGCCACCGACGATCCCGAGACGATCCTCTTCCGCCTCTCGAACGGGCGGCTGGTCCACGATCAGCCCGGCTACCGTACCCCCCGCGTGCTGAGCTTCATGCAGCACGATCTGCCGATCAACCTGCCGGCGATCGGCAATTTCCGCGGGCGCGGCGATGGCACCAAGGAGCTGACCGTGCCCGAGCTCTGGCGGCTCGGCGGCGACGCGCGCCTGTCCCAGGAGCGGCGCAACGCAATCCGCGCCAATTTCCACTTCCGCATGGTCGAGGTGGCGATGATGCTGCTGGTGCCGCTGCTCGCGGTGGCGCTCGCGGTGCCGCCCAAGCGCAGCACGTCGGGGCTCGGCATCTTCTTCTCGATCGTGTTCGTCGTGACCTACCACAAGGTCAATCAATATGCCGAGCAGATGGGCGCGCAGGGCCGGATCGATCCCTTTATCGCGTTGTGGGGCCCGTTCCTGATCTTCGCCGGCCTGATGGTCTGGATGTACTGGACGCTCGCCCACACCCCCGGCGGGCAGCCGATCGGCGCGCTCGAGCGGCTGTTCGCCCGGCTGACCAAGGCCGTCGGACGGGTGTTCCGGCGCGGCCGGCGGCGGAGCGCCGAGGCGTCGTGATCAACCTCGCCTTCTTCCCGTCCCGCCGGATCGCGCTCTACATGGCGCGCCTGTTCCTGGCGCGCAGCGCGGCCGTGCTGGTGGCCTTGGTCGGCATCCTGATGATGCTCGATCTGCTCGGCAAATCGGGGGAGATCCTCGCCTATCACGGCAATGGCGACGCCGAGCTGTGGCGCTATGTCGGCCTGCGCCTGCCGCAGCTCGTCGCCCGCTTCCTGCCCTTCGCCGTCCTGCTCGGCACATTGATCACCTTTGCCGGCCTCAACCAGAACAGCGAGATCATCTCGATGAAGGCGGCGGGCATCTCGGCCCACCAGATCATCGCGCCGCTGATCCTCGTCTCGGGCCTGGTCGCGCTCGTCCATTTCGGCTTCAACGAGCGCTTCGTGACCCGCGCGACCGCGACCTTGAGCGCCTGGGACGACGCCGATTTCGGCCCGGTCCCGCCGGAAAGCGGGGTCCAGACCAATCTGGCGCTGGTCCACGGCGACGATCTCATCTTCGTCAGCAGGGTGAGCGGACGGGGCTCCGGCGTGCGCCTCGCCGGAATCACCATCTACGGCCGCGAAGGCGGCACGCTGCGCCGCATCCTCACCGCCAGGACGGGCACGGCTGCCCCCGGCGCGGGCTGGGTGCTGCGCGACGCCACTTTGTTCACCGTCGACAATGGCGCGTTCCAGCGCATGGGCGCGGTCCGCGTCGGCGACGACATCACCCCGGACGAATTCACCCTCGCCCGCGTCAACCCGGACGAGCAGGACTTCTGGCGCCTGCGCCAATCGATCGCCGATCTGCGGGCCGCCAACCGCCCAACCGCGACGCTCTCCTCGAACATGTGGCACAAGATCGCCGGGCCGATGTCCACCATGCTGATGCCCCTGCTCGCCGCGGTCGCCGCCTTCGGGTTGGCGCGTTCCGGCGCACTGATGGTCCGCGCGGTGATCGGCATGGCGCTCGGCTTCGCCTATTTCGTCGCCGACAATTTCGCGATCGCCATGGGCAATCTCGGCGCCTACCCGCCCCTCCTGGCGGCGTGGGGGCCGTTCCTGCTGTTCCTGCTCGTCGGCGAGGCGGTGCTGATCCGGACGGAGGAGTGAGATGCTCTACCTCGCGATCAAGGCGCTCCTCTCCGGCATCATCATCGCGATCGTTTCCGAAGTCGCCCGGCGAAGCCCCGGCTGGGGCGCGCTGATCGTCTCGCTACCGCTGGTCTCGATCCTCGGCATGATCTGGCTCTGGCGCGACACCCACGATCCGGTCCGCATGGCCGCCCATGCCGAGGCGACCTTCTGGTTCGTGCTTCCGACCCTGCCCATGTTCCTGCTGATGCCGTGGCTGCTGCGTCAGGGCTACTCGTTCTGGGTCGCGCTCGCCGTCGGGTGCGTGCTGACCGTCGCGCTTTACGGCATCGTGACCTTGATCGGGCCGCGGCTCGGAATTCGGCTTTGACCGACGAACCTCGGCCGCCTCCCCTTCCGCTTGCGGAGGCCGTGCGCGTCTGGGCCCGGATCGCCGCGCTCAGCTTCGGCGGACCGGCGGGGCAGATCGCGGTCATGCACCGCATCCTGGTCGAGGAGAAACGCTGGATCTCCGAGGAAAGGTTTCTCCACGCGCTCAACTATTGCATGCTGCTGCCCGGCCCCGAGGCGCAGCAGCTCGCGACCTATATCGGCTGGCTGATGCACCGGACCAAAGGCGGGCTGATCGCCGGCGGCCTGTTCGTCCTGCCCGGATTCGTTTCGATCATGATCCTCTCCTGGCTCTACGCGGCGCTGGGCGATGTCGCCGCGGTCGAGGCGCTGTTCTTCGGCCTTAAGGCGGCCGTGCTCGCCATCGTGCTCGAGGCGGTCAGGCGAATCGGTTCGCGGGCGCTCAGGAACAACGTCATGCGCGCGCTCGCCGCGGCCGCCTTCCTCGCCATCTTCTTCCTGGCCATCCCCTTCCCGCTGATCGTCGTCGGCGCGGCCCTGATCGGCTTTGCCGCCGCCAGGGCCGGCTCGACCGCGTTCGCCGGCGGCGGCGGGCATGGGCCGGCAGGCCCGGGCGCCATCGCGCCTCGCGAGACTCTGTTGGGCGACCACGTGCCGGACCATGCACGCCCGAACCTTGGCTGGTCGCTGCGCATCTCGGCCATTCTGCTCCTGCTCTGGCTTGGCCCGGTCGCCGCGCTTCTGCTCCTGCTCGGGCCCGACGACGTGTTCAGCAGGATCGCCATCTTCTTTTCCCAGCTGGCGGTCGTCACCTTCGGCGGCGCCTATGCCGTGCTGGCC
Source organism: Allosphingosinicella sp. (assembly GCA_035630915.1). Taxonomy (GTDB): domain Bacteria; phylum Pseudomonadota; class Alphaproteobacteria; order Sphingomonadales; family Sphingomonadaceae; genus Allosphingosinicella. The sequence goes on along the minus strand of DASQJU010000176.1, from coordinate 6,401 downwards.
TGGGTCGCGCAGGAGGCGGTGGAGAAGTTCGGCTGGCTCGAGCCGGGCGAGATGCTCGACGGGCTCGGCATGGCGGAGACCACGCCCGGGCCGCTGATCATGGTTACCCAGTTCGTCGGCTTCATGGGCGCGTTCCGCCAGGCGACCGGACTGCCGCCGATGGTCGCCGGCACGCTCGGCGGAATCCTCACCACCTGGGTGACCTTCGTGCCTTGCTTCCTGTGGATCTTCCTCGGCGCGCCGTTCGTCGAGCGGCTGCGCGGCGACAAGGTGCTGTCCGCGGCCCTCGCCGCGATCACCGCCGCCGTCGTCGGGGTGGTCCTCAATCTCGCCCTCTGGTTCGCCTTCCACACCTTGTTCCGCGAGCAGCGCCACGTCGCGGCGGGTCCGCTCGATTTCGACCTGCCCGTGCTCGCCAGCGCGAACGTCCCGGCACTGATCCTCGCCGCCGGCGCGATCTTCGCCATGTTCCGGCTCAAGCTGGGCCCATTGCCGGTGCTCGCCGGCTGCGCCGCTCTGGGCGCGGGATATTGGTTGGTCGCCGGCGCCAATCCGGCATAAGCGGGGCGATGCAGGACGATCCGCCCGCCCCTCCCGCCGCCGCAGTCACCCGCGGCGACGTCGCGCGCGGAGCGGGGCTCGCCGGCCTGTCGCGCCTGGGCGCGCTGATCGAGGCGCTGGCGCAGCCGCTCTATACCTGGCTATTCGGGCTCTCGACTTACGGCATCTACGTCGTCCTGTGGGGCGCGGTGAACCTGCTCACCAACATCGTCCACCTCTCAATGCCGCTCGCGCTCCAGCGGGTGGTGCCGACCGAAAACGAGGAAGGCGCGCACGGCGCGGTCAGGCTCGCGCTGCTGATCGCGCTCATCCCCTCGAGTCTGATCGCGCTGATCGTCACGCTGAACGCCGATGCCGTCGCCGCCATCTTCTCGGCCGCGCCCGAGGACGCCGCCCGCCTGCCCTTGGCGGTCGCCCTGTTCGCCTGGGCGCTGCCTTTGTGGACCTTCGTCGAGGTCGCCACCGCCGCGGCCCGCGCCCGCCGCGCCTTCGGCCCCGAGATACGCCTGCGGATCTTCTGGGAGCAGATCGCGCGCATCCTCTTCGCGCTCGGCTTCTTCGCCGCGGGCGCCGGCTCGCTCGGGCTGATGGCCGCGCATCTCTGCTCGCTGGCGATCACCGCCTTGCTCTCGATCCGTCTGCTCGGCCGCTATTACGATCTCGGTCTGATTCTGCGCGCGCCGCTGCCGCGCGGGCTGATCGTGACCGGACTCGGCCTGCTCCCCTCCAACCTCGCCCGCCGCGCGCTGATCGACGCGCCGCCGGTGGTGCTCAACCTGATGCTGCCCGGCGCGAGCGGCGCCTCCGCCGCGGGCCTGTTCGAGATCGCGCGCAAGATCTCGACCGTGCCGCTCATCGTCCGCCAGGCCTTCCAGTATGTGCTCGGGCCGCTCTCCTCGGCCCAGGCTCATGTCGACCGCGCCCAGATCGCCCCGCTCTACCATTTCGCCAGCCGCGTCTCGACCGCTCTGGTCGTGCCGCTCGCCGGCCTGCTGGTGTTCGCCGGGGTCGACGTACTCAGCCTCTACCGGCCCGAGGCGCAAGCCGCGCTCCCGCTGCTCTTCATCCTCGTCGGCGCGCGCGCGGTGGAGGCGATCGTCGGCCCCGCCTCGGCGATCGTCGAGATGATCGGCCACCGCGCCTTGCCCTTGCTCAACGCCTTCATCGCCGTCGCGACGTGGGTGCTGCTCACCATCTGGCTGGTCCCCCTTTACGGCCCGCTCGGCATGGCCATCGCGATCGGCGCGGCCACGATCGCCTCGACCTATGCGGCGACGATCCAGCTGCGCGTCTCCGACGGCCTCACCCCGTTCGACTACAAGCTCTTCCAGGCGCTCGGCCTCGCGCTCGCCGGCTGCGCGCTGATGGCGCTCGCCGAGAGCGTCCTGCACGGTCCCGCCCGCTTTGCCGCCTGCGCGCTGCTCTGGGCCGGCACCTCCTGGCTGACCCTGCGCTACGGCCTCACCCGCGAGGACCGGCTGGCGCTCGGCGGGCTGTCGCGGACGCTGCGCCTCGTCTGACGCTTGCCTTTGCAGCGAAATCACTTTTGATACCGCGTGAAAAACAGGGGGAGTGATCCGATGGCCCGATCCGTGCGTCCTTTTCTCGCCATCCTTGCCGGCCTCGCCGCCTTGCTGCCCGGCAACGCGCAACCGCAGGCCACTCCCGCGTCGCCGCCCCTGATCCGGGAGCGCGGACCTGTCACCGCCATCGAGCATGTGCTGGTGATCGACGGGACCGGCGCCGCGCCGCGCGCCAACCAGACCATCGTGATTGACCATGGCCGCATCGCCGCGATCGGCGCCGATGGCAGCGTGGCGGTGCCGCAGGGCGCCGTGCGGATCGACGGCACGGGCAAGACCGCAATCCCGGGCCTCGTCGGCATGCACGAGCATATGTACCGCACCGCGGCCGGCGACGGCGCGTTCAACGTCATCCAGGCGCCGGTCACCTTCCCCCAACTCTACCTCGCCAGCGGAGTCACCACCGCGCGCACCGCCGGCTCGGTCGATCCGCACGGCGATCTCGGCATCAAGCGCGAGATCGAGGCGGGGCGGCTGATCGGGCCCGACCTCGATCTCACCACGCCCTATCTCGAAGGCGCGCCGCCGGCGATCGCCCAGCTCTACCCGCTGCGCGGAGCCGCCGAAGCGCGCGAAGCGGTGCGCCACTGGGCGTCGCTCGGCTTCACCTCGGTCAAGGCCTATATGAACATCTCGGCCGCCGAGCTTTCTGCCGCGATCCAGGAAGCGCGCCGCCACAATATGCGGGTGACCGGCCACCTCTGCTCGGTCGGCTACGAGGAGGCCGCCCGGCTCGGCATCGACAATCTCGAGCACGGCCCGTTCGGCGCGCCCGACGGCGAGCTCGATCCCCAGCGCGCGGCCGGCCATTGCGGTCGCGCCGGCACCGACGCCCCGCTCGGCGCAGGCGCGGTGATCCGCCACATCATCCAGAATGTCGCGCCCGACGCGCCCGAGGTGCAGCGCATGATCCGCACCCTCGTCCAGCATCGCGTGGCGATCACCTCGACGCTCGCCGTGCTCGAAGGCGGCGACCGGCCGGACATCGGGGCGACACCGCATTTGCAGGATTTGCTCTCGCCCGACACGTGGCGCGTGCAGGTCCGCCGCCACGCGGCCCAGCATCCCGCCGCCGCCTTCTTCGCCCTGATGCTGCGCAAGGAAATGGCGTTCGAGCGCGCCTTCGTCGCCGCCGGCGGCCTCTTGATGGCCGGCGCCGACCCGACCGGAGACGGCCACGTCATCGCCGGCCTCGGCGACCAGAGCGGCATCGAACTGCTGGTCGAGGCGGGCTTCAGCGTCCCCCAGGCGATCCGCATCGCGACGCTGAACGGCGCCATTTATCTCGGCCGCCAGCGCGAGATCGGCAGCCTCGAGGTCGACAAGCGCGCCGACCTCGTCCTGCTGGATGGCGATCTGATGCGCGACGTCCGCGCGATCACTCGGCCCATGCTCGTGTTCAAGAACGGCACCGGCTACGACAGCCAGGCGATCTACGCGAGCCTGCGCGGGCAGGTCGGCCTGCACTGACCTCAGGCGGAAAAGGTCACCGCGTAGCGGATCCGGCGCAGGAAGGCGGGATCGATGTTCTGGCGGCGGTTGGTGGCGAGAATGGCGATGCCCCGGAACGCCTCCAGCCGCTGCAGCAGATAGGCGACCTCGATATTGGCGTAGCGGTCGTGGCTGTCCCTGACCGCGCTGCGCTTGCCGAACAGCGCGTCGGCCTCGTCGAAGAAGAGCAAGGCGCCGCTTGACCCCGCCTCCTCGAAGATCCGCTCCAGATTCTTCTCGGTCTCGCCGATATATTTGCTGACCACCCTGGCGAGGTCGACGCGCACGAGATCGACGCCGAGCTCGCTGGCGAGCACCTTGGCGGCCATCGTCTTGCCGGTGCCCTTCGGCCCGCTGAACAGGATGGTGATCCCACGCCGGCGCCGCCGGACCGCATCGACGATCGCCTCGAGCTTCGCTGCCTTCATCGCCACGCCTCCCGGAAAGCCTCCCTATTCCTGTCGAAACGCGAATGCTAATCGCTTCGCGATGACGCAGAACCCCATCCTCGCCTACGGCGCCTGGCTCGCCGAAACGCCGGCCGACTGGCCCGAGGAAGCGTGGGAGGCGGCGCGGCGGGCCCTCGTCGACACGATCGCGGTCACCATCCCGGGCGCGCGCGAGCCGGTCACGGCCCGCGTTCTGGAGACGGTGAAGCCCTGGAGCGGCGGCGCCCGCCTCCCCGCCCCCTGGGCCGCGCTCGTGCTCGGCACGGCCGCCCACGCGCTCGACTTCGACGACAATTTCGACCCTGCCAAAGCCCATGCCAGCGCCGTGCTCGTCCCCGCCATCCTCGCGCTGGCGGAGCAGGAGGGCGCCTCCGGGCGCCAGTGCCTCGACGCCTACGTCGCGGGCCTCCAGATCCTCGGCCGCGTCGGCCAGGGGGTGAACCCCGTCCACCGCAACCGCGGCTGGCACGCCACCGCCACGGTCGGCGCGATCGGCGCCGCCGCCGCCTGCGCGCGTCTGCTTTCACTCGATGCCCGAGCTGCCGCCCACGCCGTCTCGCTCGCGACCAGCATGGCCGCCGGCTTCATGAGCCAGTTCGGCACCATGGCCAAACCGCTCCACGCCGGCCTCGCCGCCAAGTCCGGCATCCTCGCCGCCAGCCTCGCCCGCTTTGGGATCGATGCCGGCCTCGCCACGCTCGACGGCCCCACCGGCATGAACCGCCTGATGGTCGGCCCGGACTACGAGCAGCTCCGCGACACGCTCACCCATGTCGAGCACGGCCAGAACCTCCGCTTCGAGACGGCCAGCGTCGGCGAACCGCTGCTGCTCCTCTCCAGCGGCCTCAAGCTCAAGCGCTTCCCCAATTGCGGCAGCGCCCACCGCGCGATGGACGGCCTTTCCGAGCTGATCGCCGCGCACGGCTTCGGCGCGGACGACATCGCGGCAATCCACGTCCGCGCCCCGGTCACCCACCTCAACAATCTGATGTACACCGATCCCAGGGATGCGCCACAGGCCCGCTTCAGCCTCGAATACGGCCTCGCCTGTCTCGCGCTCACCGGCAATTGCACGCTCGCCGACTTCACCGACGAGGCCGCGATGCGCGACGACATCCGCGCCCTCTATCCGCGCATCCATCGCCACCCCGTCGACAAGGCCGAGGGCGAGTTCCCGACCGAGGTCGAGGTCCGCCTCACCGACGGCCGAACGCTCGAGACCGCAATCCCCTGGCCCGCCGGAAGCCTCGCCCGCCCGTTCACCGACGCCGAGCTCTGGGCCAAATATGACGGCTGCACCGCCCCAATCCTCCCCCCGGCCCGCGCCGCCGCCCTGCGCGACGCCCTCGAGCGCCTCCCCGAACTTCCCACGATTGAACCGCTGACGGCACCGCTCTACGAAGCTTTGCCATGAGCGACACGCGCTATACCGCCCTCGTCCTCGCCGCGAGCCGCGGCAATCTCGATCCGCTGGCCCAGGCCGGCGGAGTCTCCCACAAATGCTTCATCGACATTGCCGGCCGGCCGATGCTCGAGCGCGTGGTCGAGGCGGTGATCGAGGCGGGCCGCTTCAAGCGGATCATCGTCGGCATCGAGGCCGAGAGCACCGAGGAGGCGAAGCAGATCCTCGCTGCCCTCCCGGACGCCGACAAGCTCGAATATGTCGCCACCCGCGAGAATATCGGCGCCAGCGTCGCCGCCGTGGCGGACGAGTCCATGCTGCCGCTGATCGTCACCACCGGCGACAACGCGCTCCACACCGGCGAGATGGTCCGCTTCTTCTGCGACGCGTGCGACGACCTGACCGAGGACGGCGCGATCGGCCTCACCCCGGCCAGCTACGTCCTCGAAAAATATCCCGAAGGAAACCGCGCCTTTCACCGCTTCCGCGACGGCGCCTTTTCGAGCTGCAACATCTACGCGCTGCTCAAGCCCAAGGCGCTCGAAGGCCCGCGCGTGTTCAACAGCGGCGGCCAATTCGGCAAGAAGCCCAAGCGCCTGATCGGCGCCTTCGGCCTGTTCGCCTTCCTCCTCTACAAGAGCCGCCTGTTCACCCTGCGCACCGTGCTCAAGGCCCTCTCCCGCACCATCGGCCTCAAGACCGCCCCGGTGCTGATGCCCTTCGCCGAGGGGCCCATCGACGTCGATCGGCAGGTGGATTGGGATTTGGCGAACAGGATTGTGCGGGAGCGGGAAGGGAAGCCGGCGCGGACGTAGAATAAGTTGAGGAAGTTGAGGGTTGCCAAGAGCCGCCGCGCAGCCCGCGGGAAAGCCATTTCTGTTCAGAAACAGACGCGTGAAACTGAACGGATCATGC
>DASQJU010000175.1:0-6517 GCA_035630915.1 Allosphingosinicella sp. | reverse complement strand
GTCCGTAGAGATTGGCCTGGCGCACGGCCAGAGGATCGAGATCGAGGTGTGCCGCGATGGCGTCGATCACCCGCTCGATCGCCATCATCCCCTGCGGCCCACCGAAGCCGCGAAAGGCGGTGTTGGAAACGGTATGCGTCTTGAGCCGGCGCGAGACGATCTCGACCGCGGGAAGGAAGTAGCAATTGTCGGCGTGGAACATCGCCCGGTCGTTGATCGCCAGGCTGAGATCGACCGTGGCGCCGCAGCGCGAGGCGAGATCGATCCTGATGCCCTCGATCCGGCCCTCGCCATCGAAGCCGACGTCGTAATCGGCGAGAAAATCGTGGCGCTTGCCGGTCATCGCCATGTCGTCGTCGCGGTCGGCGCGGATCTTCGCGGGGCGGCCCGTCTTGGCGGCGACCAGGGCGCAGGCGACGGCGTAAGCGGCGGCTTGGGTCTCCTTGCCGCCGAACCCGCCCCCCATTCGGCGGACTTCGACCGTCACGTCGGCGCTGCGCAGGCCAAGCAGGACCGCGATCAGATGCTGGACCTCGCTCGGATGCTGGGTCGAACTGAAGACGTGGAGATGGTCCGCCTCGCCGGGCGTGGCGAGCGCCGCCTGGCCCTCGAGGTAGAAATGCTCCTGCCCGCCCATCTCGACGCGGCCCTGAAGGCGGTTTGAAGCCGCGTCGAGCGCACCCCCCGCATCTCCGCGCGTCATAACCTGCGGGGCTTCGAACTCCTCCTCAGCCTCCGCGATCGTGACGTGGGCGGGGAGCGGCTCGCTCTCCACCTTGGCCAGCCGAGCCGCGATGCGCGCGGCGCGGTTGCTGGTCGCGGCGACGACGAACAGGGGCTGGCCGGGATAGAGGATCTCGTCCTCCACGAAGAGGAGGTCGTCGTGGAAGACCGGGCCGACATTGTTCTCGCCCGGAATATCGGCGGCGGTGAATACGGCGACCACGCCGGGAGCGGCCCGGACGGCGCTGAGATCGAGGACCTTCAGCCGCGCATGGCCGTCGGTTGCGAGGCCGAAGGCGAGGTGGAGCGTGCCGGGCGCCTCGGGCAGATCGTCGACATAAAGCGCGCCGCCCGAGACATGGCCTTCAGCACTGTCGTGGCGCAGCTTCTGGCTGACGGCATCAGACATCGAACAGGCTTTCGGGCTCGAGCCACAGGCCGCGCACCAGATTGGCGGCGGCGGCGAGGCGATATCCGGCCGACCCGCGCAGGTCGCTGAGTGGCTGATAATCTAGCGTCAGCGCCTCGGCGGCGGCTTCGATCATGTCCTCGGACCAGGGCTTGCCGGTCAGCGCCGCCTCGCAGGCCGGGGCGCGTGCGGGGATGCCCGCCATGCCGCCAAAGGCGACCCGCGCCTCGGCGACCTGGCCGCTCTCCAGCCGGATGGCGAAGGCGCCGCACAAGGCGGAGATGTCGCTGTCGAAGCGCTTGGAGAGCTTGACGACGCGAATGGTCGTGCCGGGAGCGGGGCGGGGAATGCGGACGCTTTCGACGAACTCGCCGGGTTGACGATCCTGCTTGCCATAGGCGACGAAATAATCCTCGAGCGGGATCGTCCGGCGCTCGCTGCCCCTGCGCAGCGTCAGCTCGGCGCCCAAGGCGATCAGCGCGGGCGGCATGTCGCCGATCGGCGAGCCGTTGGCGATGTTGCCGCCGATCGTCCCCGCGTTGCGGACCTGAAGGCCCCCGATTCGGCGGACCAGCTCGCCGAGATCGGGATGGAGCCGGGCGAGCGCGTCCTTCGCCTCGGAATAGCGCACGGCCGCGCCGAGCGTCAGCCCGTCCGGCGTCTCCTCGATCTGCCGCAGATCGGCGATGTCGGTGATGAAGACGACCGGGCCGAGATCCTGGAGGCCCTTGGTCACCCATAGTCCGACATCGGTGGCGCCGGCGACGATGCGCGTTTCCGGATGTGCGAGGAGGAGATCGGCCAGTTCGTCGGCGCTGGCCGGATGGCCGTACGCAGGCTGCAGCGCCCGCAATGCCGCCGCGATCTCGCCGTCGTCGGCGGCCTGATGCGGATTGGCCTCGCCGGCCTCGATGATCGGGCCGTAGCCGGTGCAGCGGCACAGATTGCCGGCGATGACGTCCTTGACCGGCGTGCCCTCCGTGCCGAGCGCGCCCACGCTGCGTCCATAGAGCGACATGACGAAGCCCGGCGTACAGAAGCCGCATTGCGAGCCGTGGCCTTCGGACATCGCGCGCTGGACCGGATGGGTCCCGCCCAGGCTCTCGACGGTCTTCAGCGCCTTGCCGTCGAGCATCGGCAGGAACAGGATGCATGCATTGACCGCGCGCCACTGCACGCGCTCGCCGTCCAGCTCGCCGAGCAACACCGTGCAGGCGCCGCAATCGCCCTCTGCGCAGCCTTCCTTAGTCCCTGTGCGCCGGAGCGTGTAACGGAGGTAATCGAGCACAGTGGCGGTGGGATCGGCCTCGTCGACCGCGATCACTTCCCCGTCGAGGAGGAAACGGATCATCTTGGAGCCCCCGCTGCGATCCAGGCCCCGAGCCGTTGCCGCTCCGCGGGTGTCATGTGAGTCGGATTGCCGAGAGGCATCACCTGCGTATCCACCGCCATCGCTTTGATCCGCGCCGACGCGGCGCTGACATGCTCGTAGCTGTCCAGCCTGAGGCCGCGCGGCGGGGTCGGCACATTGTGGCACGAAGCGCAGTGGGTAGCGAGGATCGACTGAATCTCGGCGAAGGCAGGAGCCGGTCCCGTGGCGGGCGCCACGGCTCCCTTCTCCCAAGTGACATAGCTGACGCTGACCAGCGCGAGGATCGCGGCCACGGCAATTGCCGCTCCCGTCGGCCTTCCGCGCCCGCGCAGGTTGAAGACGTGGCGGATGGCGACTCCGGTGAGCCCGAGCAGCGCCAGCACCAGCCAGGGCCGCTCGGCCCCGTAGGTCATCGGGTAGTGATTGCTGATCATGATGAACAGCACCGGCAGCGTCATGTAATTGTTGTGGAGCGAACGCTGCTTGGCCGCCGCGCCAAGCGCCGGATCGGGCGTTCGGCCGGCGACGAGATCGGCGACGACCTTCTTCTGGTTCGGGATGATGATGATGAAAACGTTGGCGACCATCACCGTGCCGATGATCGCGCCGACGTGGAGGTAGGCGGCACGCGCGGCGAACAGGCCGTCGAGCAGCGATCCGGCGAACAGCAGGCAGATGAACCAGAAGATGCCGAGCGCGAGGTTGCTGGAACCGACCGGCGAGCGGCACAGGCCGTCATAGACCAGCCAACCGAGCGCCAGCGACGCAAGGCCGATGCCGATGCCCTGGGCCGGGCTCAGCGCCGCCTTGGCCGGATCGATCAGGAAGCTCGCGGCGCCGACATAATAGATCAGCACGAGCAGCGAGAAGCCGCTGATCCAGGTGAAATAGGCTTCCCATTTGAACCAGTGCAGCTCGTCGGGCATCGTCGCCGGCGCGACCTGGTATTTCTGGTTGTGATAGAAGCCGCCGCCGTGGACCGACCACAGCTCGCCCGAGGCCTCGCCGGCGGAGGGCTTCTTCAAATGATTGTCGAGCCAGACGAAATAGAAGGACGAGCCGATCCAGGCGATCCCGGTGACCAGGTGAAGCCACCTGAGCGCCAGGTTCAGCCATTCGGACCAGTCGATCGCCATCGATCAGCTGCCCCGGTAGGTCGAATAGCCGTAGGGCGAGACGAGCAGGGGCACGTGATAATGGCCGCCGTCCACCGCGACTCCGAAATCGACCGCCACCTCGTCGAGGAAGGGCGGATCGGGAAGCGCGACGCCCTGAGCGCGGAAATAGTCGGCCACGGCGAAGCGCAACGCGTAGCGCCCCGGCGCGAGGCCCCCTTGCGCCAGATCGGGGCAGCGGCCGTCCCCATTGGTCGTGCCCCGCGCGATCTCGCCGTCCGGCCCGCTCAAGGCCACCGGCATGCCCGCCGCGGGCCGGCCGTGCATGGTATCGAGGACGTGGGTGCTGAGGCTGGTCATTCGGCCGTCTCCAGGCGCAGGCGGACGATCTTGCCGATCTCGTCGAGCGCGGTGGCGATCTCGGTGTCGCGGTCGTTGGCGAGGCGCCGCTCCATCGCCGCGAGGATGCCCGCTTTGTCGGTCAGGCGCACGCAGATGATGAAGGGGAAGCCGAATTTGTCGCGATAGGCGGCGTTGAGCGCGTGGAAGCGCTCGAACTCGGCCGGGGTCAGGCGGTCGAGGCCGGCACTGGCTTGTTCGGCGGCGCTCGCTTCGGTGAGGCTGCCGTCGATCGCCGCCTTGCCCGCGAGCTCCGGATGGGCGCGGATCAGGGCGAGCTGCTCCTCACTCGTCGCCTCTCGGAGGACGGCCATCAGGTCGGCATGGCGATCGCCGGACGAGGGCCGCGCATCGGCGCGCGCCTCTACCCAGGGGGAATGTTCGAACAGGGCGGTCATTTGGCGACCCGCCCGATCAGCCGCAGCCGGCTGACTCCGCCGTCGGGGACGATGTTCAACCGCACGAAGCGGACGGCGCCGAGATCGGCGAGGCCGTCCCGGAAGACGTGGACCTCGTTCGCGCCGAGCTTCGCCTCCGGCAGCAGCACCGGCCAGTTCTCCGAAGCCGCCGCGATTTCCTCGGGCGAGCCGCTCGCTTCCCGCGCCGCCTGGAGGAAGCAACGGTCCGGATAATTACCTTTGAAATGGGCGGTATCGACGACGATTTCGTCGATGTGTCCCGCCGCGCCAAGCTCCAGCACGGCCCAGTCGTGACCCGGCTCGCGCCGCCGCCGTGTCTCCCAGCCGTCGCCCATGTTCACGCCGCGTCCGGGCGCGGTGAGATTCTCGACGGCGCCGTAATGCTCGTCATTGGCGATGATCCCGCGGCCGCCATTGTCCATCGCCAGTAGGTCTAGCCTCTCGTCCGCATCGACCGCCCACCAATCCTTGGCGACTTCCCCCCAGACGCGAAGGCGCGCCACCCCGCCGTCGGGAAAGATGTGCAGCCGGACATGGGTCACGGGCTCGCGATACTGGATCGGGAAATAGGTCCGGTGGTCCCCTTGAAGTTGAAGCCGGCCGGTGACTGTCGTCCAGCCGGCATCGTCGCCAGGCACTTCCTGGTCGCTGCTGCAGACGTCCACCTCCGCGAAAGGCGGATAATTGCCTGTGAAGTGCCGGGTGTCGATCTCGAAGCCGGCGACCCGCCCGGTTACGCCGAGACGCACGACGCACCAATCATGGCCGGGGACGCGCTTGCGGCGACTCTCCCAGCCATCCATCCACTTGCCGTTCTCGTCATATTTGCCGGGAATGAAGACCGGCTCGGCGGGATCGATCAGTCGCGCCTTGTCGGCGAAGAAATCGTCAGTCGCGAACACGACCTCGGCCCCAAGCCGCGGCTGGGCCAGATTGACGTAAAGCTGGCGCAGCTGAGTCATCGAGTCTCCGGCAATCGATTCAGGCTTCATGAGGATGCGCCTCGCGCCAGTGCCGCGCGATCTCGATGCGCCGGCAGAACCAAACGTCCTTGTGCCCGAGCGCATGCTTGAGGAAGCGCTCCAGGCCGGCCAGCTTGCCCGGGCGCCCCGCGAGCCGGCAATGGAGCCCCACCGACATCATCTTCGGCCGCTCCTCGCCTTCGGCATAGAGCACGTCGAACGTATCCCGCAGATAGGCAAAGAACTGGTCGCCGGTGTGCATGTTCGCGCTGGCGAAGCGCATGTCGTTGGTCTCCAGCGAATAGGGGACGATCAGGTGATTCCTACCCGCCACCTTCGTCCAGAACGGCAGGTCGTCCGAATAATCGTCGGCGTCGTAGAGGAACCCGCCCTCCTCGGCGACGAGCCGGCGCGTGTTGGGGCTTGTCCGGCCGGTATACCAGCCGAGCGGGCGCTCGCCGGTCAGTTGCCGGTGCACGTCGATCGCGCGCTCCATGTCGGCGCGCTCCTCGGCCTCGGGCACATGCTGGTAGTTGATCCAGCGCCAGCCATGCGACGCGATCTCGTGCCCCGCCTCGAGAAAGGCTTCGACCACCGCCGGGTTGCGCTGCATCGCCAGCGCGACGCCGAACACGGTCAGCGGAAGATCGTAGCGTGCGAACAGCCTGAGCAGCCGCCAGACCCCGGCGCGCGAGCCATATTCGTAGATCTGCTCCATGCTCATGTGCCGCGCGCCCGGCACCTGCGGCGCATTGGGGATGTCGGAGAGGAAGGTTTCCGCTCCCGCGTCGCCGTCGAGGACATTGGCCTCGGCGCCTTCCTCATAGTTCAGCACGCACTGGACGGCGATCCGCGCGCCGCCGGGCCATGACGGATGCGGCGGCGTGCGACCGTAGCCGGCCAGATCGCGAGGGTAGCTTTCGTCAGTCAGATGCACCGCCTATCAAGCGGGCAGGATGAAACGGAGGCGTGCCCCGCACAACCCTCCAAATAAGGAAGCCCCATGCGCGAGCTGAGCCCCGAGCCGCTGACTGCCCAAGCCTTCGCGCCGTTCGGTCGCGTGATCGAGGCGTCCGACGCGGCCGTGAAGCTGGAGATCAACCAGGGCCACGCGATCC
>DASQJU010000174.1:0-16253 GCA_035630915.1 Allosphingosinicella sp. | reverse complement strand
GTGATCATGACCGGGCCGCTGCCGACGCCGGCGATTGCGCTGCTCACCCGCGAGATGCGCGCCGATCTCGGAGTGATGATCTCGGCCAGCCACAATCCCTACCATGACAACGGCATCAAGCTGTTCGGACCCGACGGGTTCAAGCTCTCCGATGCCGACGAGGAGGCGATCGAGCGGCTGATGGACGGCCAGATCCCGCTCGCGCAGGACCGCGACGTCGGCCGCGCGCGGAGGATCGAGGACGCGCGCGGGCGCTACATCCACGCGATCAAGCGGTCGCTGCCGCTCGACGTGCGGTTCGACTCGCTCAAGGTCGTGGTCGACTGCGCCAACGGCGCCGCCTACGAAGTCGCGCCTTCGGCGCTGTGGGAGCTGGGCGCCGAGGTGGTGGCGATCGGGGTCTCGCCCAACGGCCTCAACATCAACGATGGCTGCGGGTCGACCGAGCCCGATTTGCTGCGCCGGACGGTGATCGAAAGCGGCGCCGATATCGGCCTCGCGCTGGACGGCGACGCGGACCGGCTGATCGTCGTCGACGAGAAGGGCGAGACGGTCGACGGCGACCAGCTGATGGCGCTGATCGGCACCTCTTGGCATCGCCGTGGCCTGCTGCGGGGCGGCGGGCTGGTCGCGACCGGGATGTCGAACCTCGGGCTGGAGCGCATGCTCCAGGATCAGGGGCTTGCTCTCGTCCGCGCCCAGATCGGCGACCGCTACGTGCTCGAGGCGATGCGGGCAGGGGGATATAATGTCGGCGGGGAGCAATCCGGACATATAATCCTCACCGATTATGCGACGACCGGGGACGGCCTGATCGCCGGCCTGCAGATCCTCGCCGAGCTGGTCTCGCAGGACAAGCCGGCGAGCGAATTGCTCAACCTGTTCGAGCCGCTCCCGCAGCTGCTCAAGAGTGTGCGCTTCAACGGCGGCGCGCCGCTCGAGGCGGATGCGGTCAAGGCGGCCATCTCTTCGGCCGAGACCCGGCTGGGCAGCGCCGGCCGGCTGCTGATCCGCAAATCGGGCACCGAGCCCGTCATCCGAGTGATGGCCGAGGGCGAGGACGAGGCGCTCGTGGCCGAGATCGTCGAAACTATCTGCGAAGCGGTGAGGGCGGCCTGATGCTCGAGATGCGTCCCGATTGCGAACGTTGCGGCCGCGACCTGCCGGCGGACCGGCACGGCGCCTTCATCTGCTCGTTCGAGTGCACCTTCTGCGATGCCTGCACCGACAAGCTCGAGGAACGCTGCCCGAATTGCGGCGGTGACCTGCTCGAACGGCCGATGCGCGTCGGCGACGCGCTGGCACGGCATCCGGCCTCGACGGAGCGCAAAGGCCCGAAGTGAGCGTTCCACGAATCCTGATCATCGCCGGCTCCGACAGCGGGGGCGGGGCGGGGATTCAGGCCGACATCAAGACGGTGACGATGTTGGGCGGGCACGCGATGACCGCGATCACGGCGATCACCGCGCAAAACACGCTCGGCGTGCAGGCGGTGATGCCGGTGCCGGCGGAGATGGTGCTGGCGCAGATCGATTCCGTGGTCGGCGACCTCGGCGTCGACGCGGTGAAGATCGGCATGATCGGCTCGGCCGAAACCGCCAACGCCATCGCGGACCGACTGAAACGCCTCGACGCCGACCGATCCTGGCCGGTTCCGACCGTGTTCGATCCGGTGATGGTCGCGACGAGCGGTGCAGCGCTCGCCGATCCGGAGACGATCGCGGTGTTCCGGCGGCTGCAAGAGGTCGCAACCGTCATCACCCCGAATGTTCCGGAGTTGATCGCCCTGACCGGCATGAACGTGACCAATGCCGACGAGCAATTCCTCGCGGCGGAGAGCCTCGCCTGCCAGACCGGCTACGTGCTGGCCAAGGGCGGGCATCTGGAAGGCGGCAGGATCCTCGACATCCTGGTGGATTCCGACGGCCGCTCGCAGCATTTCGAATCCGATAGCATCGAGAGTCGGCACACGCATGGCACCGGGTGCACGCTGGCCAGCGCGATCGCGACCCTGCTCGGCCGGCGGGTCGATCTGCCCGAAGCGGTGCGGCAGGCACGCGCGTTCGTGCACTCGGCCATCGCGGCGGCGCCTGGCTTTGGAAGCGGGCACGGGCCGATGGGCCACGCGCTCGGCGTGGTGCCGTTCGACCTTATCCACAGGAAAGACTAGGGGATTCCAGCTTGCGCTGGAATGACGGGGCGGGGCTATTTACCCTGCGACGCCATGGCGCGGCCCTGCTTCAAGCTTGAGAAGGTTCACCCCGATCCCGTCGCGGGAGTCGACGAGGCCGGCTGCGCGCCGCTCGCCGGGCCGGTGGTCGCTGCGGCCGTGATCCTCGACCGCAACAGATTTCCGCGCGGGATCGACGATTCCAAGGCGCTGCCGGCCGCGGCGCGCGAGGCAATCTGCGCCAAGCTCTACAAGGTGGCGGCGATCGGCGTCGGCATTGCCAGCGTCGAGGAGATCGACGCGCTCAACATCTTCTGGGCGCGGATGCTGGCGATGAGCCGGGCGGTCGACGCGCTTGGGATCGATCCGGCGATGGTGCTGGTCGACGGCAATCGCTGCCCGCGCTGGGAGCGGCCGTCGGTAGCGATCGTCGCTGGCGATACCAAGTGCCGCTCGATCGCCGCCGCCTCGATCGTCGCCAAGGTCACCCGCGATGGGATGATGGCCGACTTTGCGCGCGAATGGCCGGGCTATGGCTGGGAGACCAATCAGGGCTATCCGACGCCATTCCACCAGCGGGCGTTGCGCGAGCTCGGGCCGACGCCGCTCCATCGCCGCAGCTTCGCGCCGGTTCGCCAGCTTTCGCTCGGCCTTTGAGTCTTTCCCGCCACACCACTTCAGATTGAGTCTGAGCTCGGCGCCGCACCACAACATGTAGCGTGGGACTCGCTTCGTTCCCGCAACGTCTCAACGCGATGTTAACCATGTTGGGCAAGTGTCTGACTTGACCGGGGACTCCCGGTGACTCAGCATGGCTGTCCTTTTGCAAACCGGGGGCGGACGATGGGATTGATGGAGCGGGTGGCTTCGGCCGCGAAGCCACGAAAGGGTGCGGCCGCGCTGCCGCCGGCTGATCTGCCGCTCAACCAGATCCTGCGTCAGGATTGCGTCGCGGCGATGGCTGCACTCCCGGATGGCTGCATCGACATGATCTTCGCCGATCCGCCCTACAATCTCCAGCTCGGCGGCGACCTGTTCCGGCCCGAGGGCGGCCGGGTCGACGCGGTCGACGATGCTTGGGACAAGTTCGACACCTTCGCCTCCTACGACGCCTTCACTCGCGCCTGGCTGAAAGAAGCGCGGCGGATTTTGAAGCCGAACGGGACGCTGTGGGTGATCGGCTCGTACCACAACATCTTCCGGGTCGGCGCGTCGCTGCAGGACGCCGGCTACTGGATCCTCAACGACATCATCTGGCGCAAGACCAACCCGATGCCGAACTTTCGCGGCACGCGCTTCACCAACGCGCACGAGACTTTGATCTGGGCCTCGCGCTCCGAGGACAGCCGCTACACGTTCAACTACCGGGCGATGAAGGCGCTCAACGACGAGCTGCAGATGCGCTCCGACTGGAGCATCCCGATCTGCTCGGGCGGCGAGCGGGTCAAGTCGGGCGGTGCCAAGGCGCATCCGACTCAGAAGCCCGAGGCTTTGCTCTACCGGGTGCTCCTCGCGTGCACCAACAAGGGCGACGTGGTGCTCGATCCCTTCTTCGGCACCGGGACGACCGGCGCGGTCGCGCGGCGATTGGGGCGCAACTGGATCGGGATCGAGCGCGAGAAGCGCTATGTCGACGTCGCTCGGGCGCGGATCGATTCGACGCTGGAGCTCGACGAGAGCGCGATGAAGGTGATGGCCTCGCGCGGCGACCAGGTGAAGGTGCCGTTCGGAACCCTGGTCGAAAGCGGCGCCATCGTTCCCGGCACGATGCTGACCGACTCCAAAAGGCGCTGGCAGGCGCGCGTGCTCGCCGACGCTTCGGTGGAGCATGGCGGGAGCCAAGGCTCGATCCACAAGATCGGCGCCGCCGTGCAGGGCGCGCCCAGCTGCAACGGCTGGACCTTCTGGCATGTCGAGCGCGGCGGCGTCTTGCTGCCGATCGACGCGCTCAGGCAGGACTATCTCGCCAAGGTTGGATGAGACTCTTCTCGTCATCCCAGCGAAAGCTGGGATCTCAGTGGTTCTTAGAAGGGAGATTCCAGCTTTCGCTGGAATGACGGTAAGGAGCGCTGATGACAGCGAAGACCTATCTCCGCCCGACGGCATTCGTCGACGCGCCGTTCGGACATGACGGCAAGGTCGCGCGGCTCGTCGGCGGGCTGCTGTGGTTCGCCTCGGTCGAGCGGATCGGGCCCGAAGGGACCGAGCTCATTCCGGTCGAGGGGATCGAGAGCCGGCTGTCCGAGGCCGAGCAAGCCGTCTGGACCAATCTCACCACGCCGCGGGCGCCACTCAAGCTTGGCGAACGGGTGATCCGGCTTGATCAGCCGCAGATCGCCGGGATCGTCAACGTCACGCCGGACAGCTTCTCGGAAGGGGGGCTGCTCGAAGATCCCCTGGCGGCGATCGCGGCGGGGCATCAAATGGCCGCGGCCGGCGCGGCGCTGATCGACGTCGGCGGGGAATCGACCCGGCCGGGCGCGCAGCCGGTCTGGGAAGGCGACGAGATCCAGCGGGTCGAGCCGATCATCCGGGCGCTGGCCGCGGCCGGAACCGCGGTGTCGCTCGACACGCGCAAGGCAGCCGTGATGGAGGCCGGGCTTGCGGCGGGCGCGGCGATGATCAACGACGTTTCGGCTTTGACCTTCGATCCCCGCGCTACCGAGGTGGTGGCGCGCGCGGCCTGCCCGGTGGTGCTGATGCATCACCAGGGGCCGCCCGAGACGATGCAGGACAATCCGCGCTATTCCCGGCCGGTATTGCTCGAGATTTACGACTGGCTCGAGGCGCGGATCGAGGCGGCGGCGGCGGCGGGGATCGCGCGCGAGCGGATCATCGTCGATCCGGGCTTCGGCTTCGGCAAGAACGTCCAGCACAATCTCGCGCTGATGAATGGGCTTGCGTTGCTCCACGGCCTCGGCTGCCCGATCATGCTGGGCGCGAGCCGCAAGCGCACGATCGGCGCGCTGTCGAACGAGGCACCGGCCGACCAGAGGCTCGGCGGCTCGATCGCGCTGGCGCTAAAAGGCTCAGACCAGGGCGCGCAATTGTTGCGGGTCCACGACGTGCCGGAAACGGTGCAGGCGCTTCGCGTCTGGCGCGGCCTGAGGGATGCAGCGCTCAGCGGCACATGATAGGACATGCGGAACGGGGAGGTTTCGCCATGTTGCGCCTTTGGCTCCTTTGCTTGCTAATGCTGCTCATCGGTCCCGCAACCGCCCAGCCCGTTCCATCCTATTTCGCCCGAACCGGCCATGCCGACGCCTGGAGCGGCGGGGTCAGGATGATCACGATCCACACGCCGCGCGGCGACTTCCGGGTGTGGACCAAGCGGGTCGGCAGCAATCCGCGCCTCAAGGTTTTGCTGCTCCACGGCGGACCGGCCATGACCCACGAATATTTCGAGGCCTTCGACAGCTTCCTGCCGGGCGAAGGGATCGAATATTATTATTACGACCAGCTCGGTTCGGCCTATTCCGACCAGCCGAACGACGACAGCCTGTGGACGATCCCGCGCTTCGTCGACGAGGTGGAGCAGGTGCGCGTGGCGCTCGGCTTAAACCGAGACAATTTCTGCCTGCTCGGCCATTCATGGGGCGGGATGCTGGCGATGGAATATGCGCTGGCGCACCAGGACAATCTCAAATGCCTGATCATCTCCAACATGATGGATTCGATCCCGGCCTATAACGCTTACGCCCGGCGCGTGCTGATGCCGGCCATGGATCAGACTCAACTGCATCTGGTTCAGGAGCTGGAAGCGACACGCCAGACCAGCGACCCGCGCTACATGGCGACGCTGATTCCGATGCATTACGAACAGCATTTCCTGCGCCGGCCCTTCGCCGAGTGGCCGGAGCCCGTGCTGCGCGCGATCGGCCATGTGAACCAGCACGTCTACGAGCTGATGCAGGGCCCGAGCGAGCTGGGCGCGAGCGGCCTATTGCTGAACTGGGACCGCAGCCGCGATCTCCATCGGATCACCGTTCCGACGCTGGTGATCGGCGCGCGCCATGACACGATGGACCCGGAATGGATGCGGGCGATGTCACGGCGCCTTCCGCACGGGGAGTTCCTCTACCTCGCCAATGGCAGCCACATGTCGATGTACGACGATCAGGACGCCTATTTCGCGGGCGTCGTTCAGTTCCTGCGGCGCGTCGACGCGGCGTCGCGGCCGTAGACGTCGTTCTGGAAAACGACGCCGTCCCGCGAGGGCAAAGCGGTGAAGTAAGCGAGATAGACGGGGACCGGCTGGGGCAGATCGACCTCCTGCTCGGCGGCGCCGGTGGCGCTGGGCACGTTGCCGTCGAACAGCCAGCGGGCGAGCCGCTGCGCGTCCTGCAGCCTGACGCAGCCGGAGCTTTCGTGGCGGTCGGCTTGGGCGAGCAAATGCCTGAGCGGCGTATCGTGCAGATAGACGCCGAGATCGTTGGGCATCATGAACTTGATCCGCCCCATCATGTTCTGCGGGCCCGGCAACTGGCGCAGATTGACCGTGGCGCGGCCCCTGGCGACGGCGCTCCAGTTGACCCGGCGCGGATCGAGCACGCTCGCTCCAGGGCTCCAATCCGAGAGGACCTGAAGCCGCTCGCCGCTGATCACGCCGGCGCCGCGCCGCGCGGCGGTGGCGGCGCGCTTGCGGATGAGATCGGGCGGCACGTTCCAATAAGGATTGTGGACGGCGTAGCGGATCGTGCCCGCCATCAAAGGAGTCGGCATGGCGCGCTTGCCGACGACGACCCGCATGGCATCGACGATCCGCCCGTCCTCGATCATCCACAGCCGCGCCGACGCCGTGTCGACGAGGATCGAGCGGCCGACGCGCGCCGGGATGGCGCGGGAGCGCTCGATGTTGGTCTCAATCAGCCGCTCGTAATGCGCGGCGCCGCGGTTGAGCGCGGCGATGGTCGCGGCATCGGCGGTGCCGGTCGGGCGGAGACCATGGACATGCTGGAACTCGGCCAGCGAATGGCCGCCGAGGCGCTGGCGCAGCGCGGCCGCCGACGGATGGGCGGGAAGCGGCGCCTGCGGCAGGCGCGACCAGCGCGCCCGGTAGGCGGCAAGCCCGTCGGTCAGGCCGTCGAACACCGGGTTGACGCGATCGACCGCGTCGAGGAGCCGGCCAAGCGACGGGGCGCCGGCGGCGGCATCTAGCAGCGCGCGATCGTCATGGTAGCCGGGAGCGACCTCCGGATCGACGTAGCGCATGACATTGCCGGCGGCCGGGCGCAGCCGCTCCCGCGCATATTCGACATAGGCCTCGCTGAGCAGGAGATCCGCCCGGGTCAGCTGGTGCGGATCGAGGCCATCCGCGGCGGTCACCGCGGCGCGCAGATTGGCGTCGGCGTCGACCATCTGGAGCAGCCGCCGCGCCTCGGGCTTGAGGCCGTCGCGCGTCACCCAGAGCGGCGCGAAGCCGCGGTCCCGATAGAAAGCTGCGGTTTCCGGCCCGATGTCGACCGGCGGCAGCCGCGTGGCGCGCGGCGTGGGCGCCGCCGGCGCCTGGCGCAGCGGCCCCAGCGGCAGCATCACCGCGAAGGCGAGAGCCAGGACGAGCGCGCGGACGAGACTGGGTACAGGCCGCATGGCGCCTTCTACGCCCTCGCGCCGAGTCGGTTCAACCGACGGTCCTGCGAATGCGGCGCCTGTCCCGCTCCCGCACAGGCGCGGGCGGACTTATTGCGGGCCGGGCAGCTTGTGGGCGCCGTCGAACGGCTGGATCTCCAGCGCGTCGAGATCGATATCCTCGGCGCAGCGCAGGTTGATCTCGACCATCGGACCCTTGGGGCCCTGGCCTTCGGCGAAGGGCGCGCAGCCGCAGGTCTCGCAGAAGTGGAAATCGATGATCCGCTTGTTCCACTCGTAGGAGGCGACGCCCTCGCGCGGAGTCTCCAGCGTGAACTTGTCAGGCGTGGTGAAATGGTGGAGCGCGGCGCGGCGGCGGCAGATCGAGCAATTGCACTGCATCGCCTTGGTCGGCGGGTCCTCGTCGACGCTGTAACGAATAGCGCCGCAGTGGCAGCTTCCGGTGAAGGGCATGGCGGCCTCCTCTCTGCCGGAAAGACGGATACGGGGCGGGCGAAGTTCCCATCTACTGAAGGGGAGGGCCGTCACGATACCATTGTATCGTGACGTCGGACGGGCTCGGCGAACCTGCTGTTCGCCGCCCCGCCGGCCGGCTGAGCCGAGTCCGGCCGTAGCTTCGGGGCCGCTTCGCGTCCGCGGCGCTACGGCCGGCTCGGCTTACAGCGAATAGCCGCCGTCGCTGACGAAGCAGGAGCCGGTGACGTTCGCGCAGTCGTCGGAGAGCAGGAACGCGATCTGGCCGGCAATCTCCTCCGCCTTGGCGAAGCGGCCGAGCGCGGTTCCGGCCGAGCCCATCGCCTGGAAGGCGGCTTCCTCGCTGCCGCTGGACTTCACCAGATTCTGGAAGAAGGGAACGTCGTTCCAGATCGGGGTCTCGACCCCGCCGGGAGCGATGGCATTGACCCGGATGCCGCCGGCGCCGCCCTCCTTGGCCGCGACCCGGGCGAGCTGGATCACCGCGGCCTTGGAGGCGGCGTAGGCGGCGATCATGGGCTCCGCCTTGATCCCTGCCACCGAGGCGGTGAGCACGATTGCGCCGCCCTTGCCTCCGGCCCCGATCGCGCGCATCGCCGCCTGGAGGGTCAGGAAGGCGCCGTCGAGATTGACCGAGATGACCCGCCGCCAGTCGGCGAATGAGGTTTCCGTGATCGGTGCGCCGAAGCCGATGCCGGCGTTGACCACGGCATGGGTCAGGCCGGTGAGGTCCGCCGACTGCCAGAAGGCCTCGTCCGCGACGTCGCCGATCAGGACCTGCCGTTCGCACGGAAGCGAAAAGGCGAAATCGCGCAGCCGGTCCTCGTCGCGGTCGACCAGGATCAGCTTGCGGGCGCGATCGGCGGCGAGGCGGGTCGCGGTCGCCGCGCCGATTCCGGAGGCGGCGCCGGTGATGAGGGCGATTGCATTGTCGAAGGCGGCCATGGGGAGGCTCTACCAGCCTGCCCGCGGGAAAGGGAGGCTTAAGCCGCGACGTCTCCGATCCCGAGTTCCCCGAGCTTGCGATAGAGCGTCGAGCGTCCGATCCCGAGCCTCCGCGCCACCTCGGTCATGCGCCCGCGATAATGGCCGATGGCGAGGCGGATGACGTCGGCCTCGATCGCTTCCAGCGGGCGCAGATTGCCGTCGCTTTCGAACAGGGTGATGCCCGCGCCGTGGTTGAACGCCGCGCTGTGCGAGGCGCCGTTGAGCGGCTTGGCGTGGTGATCGTCGGCGCGGCGGCCGTGCTGCGCCTCGGTCGCGATATGGGGGAAGTCCGTCGCGGTGAGCGCGTCGCTGTCGCAGAGCACGGCGGCGCGGAACAAAGCGTTCTGGAGCTGGCGGACGTTGCCCGGCCAGCCGTAGGACATCAGGATAGCGAGCGCGTCATCCGTGATCGAAAGGTAGCGCATGCCGGGCTGCTCGGCGATCCGCGCGAGCAGATGGCGGGCGAGCGCGGGGATGTCGCTCTGGCGGTCGCGAAGCGGCGGGATCGGCACGTGAACGACGTTGAGCCGGTAATAGAGGTCCTCGCGGAAGCGGCCGGCGGCCACTTCTTCGGCGAGGCGGCGGTTGGTCGCGGCGATGATGCGGACGTCGACGGTCAGCGTGTTGCGGCTGCCGACGCGCTGGATCTCGCCGGTCTCGAGCGCGCGCAGCAGCTTGACCTGGGTGTCGAGCGGGAGCTCGCCGACCTCGTCGAGGAAAATGGTCGAGCCGTCGGCGTCCTCGAACCGGCCGATATGGCGGTCGAAGGCGCCGGTGAAGGCGCCTTTCTCGTGCCCGAACAGCACGGATTCGACGAGATTTTCGGGGATCGCGCCGCAATTGACCGTGTGCAGCTGCTTCTTGGCGCGGGGAGATGCGGCGTGGATCGCCTGGGCGACGATTTCTTTGCCCGAGCCGCTTTCGCCCTCGATCAGCACCGAGACGCGGGCGCGGGCCGCCTTGGCGGCGATCGCCAGCGCCGAGCGGAATTGCGGCGCCGAGCCGACGATTTCCTCGAAGCCGAGCGCCTTGACGATCTTTTCCGAAAGCGGGCGAAGCTCGCCGACGCGCTTGCGGCGGTCGGTCGCGCTGTTGAGCGCGGCGAGCAACCGGTCGGGCGCCAGCGGCTTGACGATGAAGTCGCTGGCGCCGGCGCGGATCGCGTCGACCGCGACCGCGACGTCGTTCTGGGCGGTGAGGATCAGCAGCGGCAGATCGGGCCAGAGCCCGCGGATCTGGGCGATCAGCTCGGCGCCCGCCTCGCCGGGGAGCCAGTGATCGAGCAGGATCGCGTCATATTTCGGCTCCTGCGGGTCCTCGGACATGATGCGGGCCGCTTCGAAGTCGCTCGCGCCGCGCACCCACCAGCCGGCGCGCGCGCCGATGGCAGTGACCAGCCGGCGCTGGGCAGGCTCGTCGTCGATCAGCAACAAGCAGCGATTGGGGTCCGCCCGCATCGGCTTCCTCTCGAAATGGGACGGCCGGGATAGCTGAAACGGGTAAAGGGGGACTTAAGCGCACCCTTAGGGAGAATCCCCGAGATTTCAGGCGGCGAGCGCGGCAACCGGGACCAGAGCTGCGTCCGCGGCGATGCGGCCGGTCTGGATCGCGCCCTCCATGTAGCCGGGGAAGGCATCGGACAGCCATTCGCCGGCGAACAAGAGGTTTCCGGCTTGCGGGACCTGGACCCTGCCACCCTCCTCGATCGCGAACAGGGACGCGAAGCGGCTGAGCTGGCCGGGGCGGTAGTTGATATAGGCGCCCTTGGTCAGCGGATCGTCGCACCAGCGCGTGCGGCGGACGCGGCCGTTGGGTGCGGGCAGGCCGGGAATGGCGCGGCGGGCGGCGGCGCTGAAGCGCTCGGCGAGATCGCGCATGTCGGCGTCGTGCGCGGCCGCGACCTGATCGCCGCCGAGGAAGTAGCAGAGCGCGCCGGGTCCGGCGGCAGGCGCCAGCGAGACGGCATCCCAGATCGCCGCAAAGTCACGCCCCGACCAGATCGCCCCGCCGAAGCCGACCGCGCGGCGATACGCGGCCATGTCGTCATAGCCGACCAGGATCTTCTCATTGCGGCCGAGATGGATCTGATCGATCAGCGCGCGCCATGGATCCCGTAGCCCTTCGATCCGGACCTCGCGGATCATGTTCGCCGGCAGAGCGAGGATGACCTTGTCCGCGCTCACCGTTTCGCCGTCCGCGAAGACAAGGCGCGGGGCCGGGCCGGTGAGATCGAGGGCGGTCAGGCGCCGGTTGAGGCGGATCCGCGCCGCATGGTCGGCCGCGAGGTGGCGCGCCACCTGGTCCGAGCCGCCCGAGACGACGTAGCGCTCGTCCGAATTGGGGATGCGCGAAAGGCGGGCGCCGTCGACTGTGGGGAGGTTGAAGAGCAGCTCGATCGCCGAGGCCTCGTGCGGCTCGGCGCCATATTCGGTGCGGATTCCCGCCTCGAGCGTATCGCGGGCATCCCCGGGAGGCAGGCGGTGGCGATCGAGATAGTCCTTGACGGAGAGAGCGTCGAATTGGGGCGCGACGCCCGCCCGGTCCTGGTCGAGCCGGTCGGCATCGGCGGTGATCCGGGCGGCGATCGGGCGCAGGGCGGCGGCGAGGCGGGCCTCGCTGACGAGACCGCCGGAGCGCCCGATCTGGAGCTCGTGGACAGCCCCGAACGCCTGCCGGTCGACCAGCGGGATGCGGTAACGGTGGATCAGCTGCAGCAATTCGTGATGGTCGGTGTTCACCAGCTGGGCGCCCTCGTCGAACGCATAATGCTCGGCGAAGACGCCGTGGACGGAGCGGGTGCGGCCGCCGGCCGCGCCGCGCGCCTCGTAGAGCGTGGCCTGGACGCCGCGACGGCAGAGCGAATCGAGCGCGGACAGGCCGGCGAGGCCGCCGCCGACGATGACGACGCTGAGTGGCTCAGCTGCGAAGGCCGGCCCGCGCGGCAGCGCCAGCGCGCCGATGCCCCCGGCCAGAGCGGCGAGGACGCGGCGCCGGGTAATGCCGTCGCTTGCCGCCATCGCAGGGGGTTCGCCGCGCTCGGCGAGGTTCATTGCCCGCGCCCGATCCAGCGCACGCCACACGCCATCCGCTACCCGCATCTCTCGCCCCCCTCGAAGCTCAAGCCCGGCGCAAAGTCTATCCGCAAAGCCGCCGCCAAGCGAGTGGCGCTTTCTCGCCTTGCCCGCCGCCCCCGGGGCTTGCTAGAGCGGCCTCGCGCTTCAAGCAGGAGGAATGCTCGTCATGGCAGCCGAAGGCGACGCCAGTAAGGATTTCAAGGCTCACGAGAGCACCTATGCGGGGTTCACCACATTGATGAAGTGGGGCACGATCCTCTCGGCGATCGCGGCGCTGCTCGTCATCATCGTCATCCAGTGACTCGAGGCCAGGGGGCTTGAAGATCGCGGTCCTCAAGGAAAGCGAAGCCGGCGAGCGTCGGGTCGCCGTCACCCCCGAGACCGTCAAAAAGTATATCGCGCTGGGGGCCGATCTCGCCGTCGAGGCGGGCGCGGGTGCGGGGGCGTCGATCGCGGACGCCGATTACGAGGCGGCCGGCGCCAACGTTGGCCCGCGCGCAGCGACGCTGAAGGGCGCCGATATCGTCCTTTGCGTGCAGGGGCCCGACGCGGGTGATCTCGCGGGCGCGAATCCGGGGGCGCTGATCGTCGGCGGCCTCAACCCGTTCGGGCGCCGCGACCGGATCGACGGCTATGCCGCCGCCGGCATCGAGGCGCTGGCGATGGAATGGATGCCGCGCATCACCCGCGCCCAATCGATGGATATCCTCTCCAGCCAGGCCAATCTCGCGGGCTACAAGGCGGTGCTCGACGCGGCGGCCGAATATGGCCGCGCCTTCCCGATGATGATGACCGCGGCGGGGACGGTGTCGGCGGCGAAGCTGTTCGTGATGGGCGTCGGCGTCGCGGGGCTCCAGGCGATCGCCACCGGCCGCCGGCTCGGCGCGCAGGTCTCGGCGACCGACGTGCGCTCGGCGACCAAGGAACAGATCCTCTCGCTCGGCGCCAAGCCGGTCTTCGTCGAGGCCGTGAAGGGCATCGAGGGCGAGGGCGCCGGCGGCTACGCGACCGAGATGTCGGACGAGTATAAGGCGGCGCAGGCGGAACTGGTCTCCAGCCATATCGCCAAGCAGGACATCGTCATCACCACCGCCCTGATCCCGGGCCGACCGGCGCCGCGGCTGATCGCCGACGCGCAGATCGCGACGATGAAGCCCGGCAGCGTGATCGTCGACCTCGCGGTCGAAGCGGGCGGCAATGTCGAGGGCGCGGTCGCCGGCGAGGTGGTCGTGAGCCACGGGGTGAAGATCGTGGGGCACCGCAACGTGCCGTCGCGCCTCGCGGCGGACACCTCGGCGCTCTATGCGCGCAACCTCTACAACTTCCTCTCCGCTTTCTGGGACGCGGAGAAGAAGGCGCCGGTTCTTCCGGGCGACGACGAGATCGTGAGGGGGGTGCGGCTGACTCAAGGCGGCAAGATCGTCCACGAGAGGTTGCTGGCGTGAGGGCCGCAGCCGCCGCGGCTGGCATGGTCTCCGCGGCGATGCTGTTCGCGCCGGGTTGCGGCGCCGGAAAGCAGAAAGGCGACGGGGCAAGCGATCCGGTCAGGCTGGCGAGCTTTCGCAGCCTCGCCGCGAAGGACTTTCTGCTCGGCTGCCCGGGCGGAAGCGAGCGGCCGGAGACGCAAAGGCAGCTCGAGCGCCTCGCGGAACTGAACCGGTTCGCCGACGAGAAAGGCGCGCTCCAATCGCTCCAGCTCGCCGCCAACGATTGGGCGGGCGTCGGCCGGCACGACGTGCGGCCGGGCTGCGGTCCGGGCGAAGCGGCCTATCGCGCCGCGCTGGCGGATTTTTCAGGCCGGCTCGACGCGCTGGCCGAAGGAATTGCGAGGTACCGGCGATGAGCTGGAATTCGCCGCTGCTGTTCTGCCTCGCTCTCGCCGGCTGCGCGGGGCCGGGAACGGGATGGGACCGGGCCTCGGACCTTTCGGTTTATGCTTCCGCCCATGCCTATGCGCGGATCGCGCTCGAGCAACAGGTGTTGTGCGGCGGGGACAGCCCCGAGGACGCCCGCGCCGGGTTCGAGCGGCAGTTCGCCGGCCGCAACGCCGTGGTTCGCGCGGCGCTGGTGGCCCGGCACGGGGAAGCGGCGCTCGACCGGGCGAGCCGCCATTTCGTCAAGCGCGTCTCCTGCGGCGACGTGCCCGACTTCCAGTGGGGGCACCGCTACGAGGACCTGCTGCGGCTGTTGGAAAACCGGCTGGAGATCATGCCGGAAAGAGGGGGCTGATGGACTTCATCTCGATCCTGTC
Source organism: Allosphingosinicella sp. (assembly GCA_035630915.1). Classification (GTDB taxonomy): domain Bacteria; phylum Pseudomonadota; class Alphaproteobacteria; order Sphingomonadales; family Sphingomonadaceae; genus Allosphingosinicella. The sequence goes on along the minus strand of DASQJU010000174.1, from coordinate 1,708 downwards.
GATCTTCGTTCTGGCCTGCTTCGTCGGCTATTTCGTCGTCTGGTCGGTGACGCCGGCGCTGCACACGCCCTTGATGAGCGTGACCAACGCCATCTCCTCGGTGATTATCGTCGGAGCGCTGATCGCGAGCGCGGCGGCCGGCGTACCCGGGGCGAAATGGCTCGGTCTTGCCGCCGTGGCGATGGCCAGTGTCAACATCTTCGGCGGCTTCGCCGTGACGGCGCGCATGCTCGCCATGTACAAGAAGCGGGAGCGCTAGGATGGAGCACGGCGCCGCGACGCCCGCCTGGGTGCTGATCGCCTATCTCGTCGCCGGGGTCTGCTTCATCCTCGCCTTGCGCGGGCTCTCGAGCCCGGTCAGCAGCCGGCGGGGCAATCGCTTCGGCATGTTCGGCATGGCGCTCGCGGTGGGAACGACCCTGATCCACTACCGGCCGCTCGAAGGCACGCAGATCGACAGCGTGCTGCTCGCCGAGATATTGGGAGCGATCGGCATCGGCGCCGCCATAGGCATCGTGACCGCGCGGAGGATCGCTATGACGGCGATGCCGCAGCTGGTCGCAGCGTTTCACAGCCTGGTCGGCCTGGCGGCCGTGCTCGTCGGCGCGGCGGCCTATCTCAACCCCGAGGCGTTCGGGATTGCGCAGCGCATCACGCCGATCCTCGGCCCCTCGATCATCAACATCCTGCCGGTCAGCCGGGTGGAGATGGGCCTCGGCGTCGCGATCGGCGCGATCACCTTCTCGGGCTCGGTGATCGCTTTCCTCAAGCTCAACGGCAATATGTCGGGCAAGCCGATCATCCTGCCGCTGCGCCATTTCATCAATCTGGGGACGCTGGCCGCGATCCTCGGACTGATCGCCTATTTTACGCAGGATCAGAGCCCGTGGGTGTTCTGGACCGTCACGGCCCTGAGCTTCGCGATCGGCTTCCTCCTGATCATCCCGATCGGCGGCGCGGACATGCCGGTCGTCGTCTCGATGCTGAATTCCTATTCGGGCTGGGCGGCGGCGGCGATGGGCTTCACGCTGCACAACAGCGCGATGATCATCACCGGCGCTCTGGTCGGAAGCTCGGGCGCGATCCTCTCCTACATCATGTGCCGGGCGATGAACCGCAGCTTCATCTCGGTGATCGCCGGCGGCTTCGGGGGCGAGGACGCGGTGGCCGGCGGCGGCGGCGTGATCGACAAGCCGTGGAAGCGCGGCTCGGCCGAGGATGCCGCCTTTCTGATGAAGCAGGCCGAGCTGGTCATCGTCGTTCCCGGCTACGGCATGGCAGTCGCGCAGGCGCAGCATGCGGTGCGCGAGATGGCCGAGGTGCTCGAGAAAGAGGGCGTCGAGGTGAAGTTCGCCATCCATCCGGTGGCGGGGCGGATGCCGGGCCATATGAACGTGCTGCTGGCCGAGGCGAACGTTCCCTATGACGATATTTTCGAGCTCGAGGACATCAACGCCGAGTTCGCCCGCGCCGACGTCGCCTTCGTGATCGGCGCCAACGACGTGACCAACCCGGCGGCGAAGACCGACAAATCGTCGCCGATTTACGGCATGCCGGTGCTCGACGTGGAAAAGGCGCGGACTGTCCTGTTCGTCAAGCGGTCGATGGGCGGCGTCGGTTACGCCGGTGTCGACAACGAACTCTTCTATCGCGACAACACGATGATGCTGCTCGCCGATGCGAAGAAGATGGCCGAGGAAATCGTCAA
>DASQJU010000173.1:0-3587 GCA_035630915.1 Allosphingosinicella sp. | reverse complement strand
ACATCGCCATCGGCTGCCAGCTCTCGCGATAGTCGCCGAGCTCCTGGCGGTGGCCGATCGGGGGGCAGAACAGGATCCCCTGGTCGGTCCGGACGGTCAGCAAGGTGATCTCGTAATCGAAGGCGACGAATTCCTCGACGATCACCCGCGGCCGGTCGCCGCGCATATTGGCGACGGCATAGGCCCAGGCCGTCTCCAGCTCGGCCTCGTCCTTCACCGTCGACTGGCCCTTGCCCGAAGACGACATGACCGGCTTGATCACGCAGGGAAGGCCCGTGTGAAGCGCGCCCTCGCACACCTCCCCGAGGCTTTCGGCGAAGCGATAACGCGAGGTTCTGAGGCCAAGCGTCTCGGCGGCGAGCGACCGGATAGCGTCCCGGTTCATCGTCATCTGCGCGGCGCGCGCGGTCGGCACGACATGCCAGCCCTCGCTTTCGAGCGCCACCAGCTCCTCGGTGCGGATCGCCTCGATCTCGGGCACGATGAAATCGGGGCGGTGCCGCTCCACTGCCGCCCGCAGCGCCGCGCCGTCGAGCATCGGGAAGACTTCCGAGGCGTCGGCCATCTGCATCGCCGGCGCGCCGGCATATGCATCGCAGGCGATCACGAACGCGCCGAGCCGCTTGGCCGAAATGGTGAATTCGCGGCCGAGCTCGCCCGAGCCGAGCAGCAGGATTTTGGCGGTGAAACTCATCGCCGCCGCCGGTACAGCGCGCGCCATGGTGAAGGAAGAGGCGACGATCGCACAAGCCTGCCGCGCGGTGCTGCTTACGAGCGAGCCGCGGGCCAAGGTCAAGGCTGCGCGGGCGGCGGCGCGGGCGTGGCGCAGCGGCACGCTGGCCCATATATTCGACGTGGCCATGCCGGAGCGGCCGGCGCGGCCGGCCGAGCCCGAATTGTTGCCGCCGTCGCGCATGCCCAAGCGCGGGAAGGCGGGATCCGAACGCAGCCGGATCGCCATGCTCCACGCGCTCGCCCATATCGAGTTCGGGGCGATCGATCTCGCCTTCGATATGGCGGGCCGCTTCGGCGCGGGCCAACCGCGTTCGTTCGTCGACGACTGGCTCGGCGTCGGGGCCGACGAGGCGATGCATTTCGCGCTGCTCGACCGTCGGTTGCACGCGCTCGGCGCCCATTACGGCGCGCTTCCGGCGCATGACGGCCTGTGGGAAGCCGCAGGGGAAACCGCCCACGATCTGCTCGCCCGGCTCGCCGTCGTGCCGATGGTACTGGAGGCGCGCGGGCTGGACGTTACGCCCGCTACGGTGGCCGCTTTCGAGCGCGCCGGGGACCTGCGGTCGGTCGCGATTCTTTCGCGCATCTATCGCGACGAGATCCGCCACGTCGCCGCCGGGACGCGCTGGTTCGGAATCGCCTGCCAGGCGGGCGGATACGAGCCCGTTCCGCACTGGCAAAAGCTGATTCGGACTCACTTTCGTGGAATGCTTAAGCCGCCGTTCAACGACTCGGCGCGGGGTGAAGCCGGTCTGTCCCGGGAATTCTACCTAGGGGTTGCCGGGCAACGGGTTGTTTAACACTCTCCGCCAGCAGTCGGGGGGAATTCCGACGAAAGCCGGCCGAAAGGCCAAATTTCATGCGGTCGCCAGAGCGTGATCGTTCCGGCCCTTTGAAGGGGCCGACCGGGGAAAACGATGACGACCTACGCCAAAGCAAACGCCGGCTTTACTGCGAAGTTCCGTAATGTCTTCAAGCCGCGGGATATTTTCCTTCACGACGGCAAAAGCCTGCGCCGCTTTACGATCGGTGCCCGCCTCCAGTTCGCGGCCGCTTTCGCGGCCTTTGTTTTGCTCGCTTGGTCGGCTTTCGCCACGTTCCAGGCGATCCACGCGATGCGCGGCGACGTCGCCCAGATGGAGCGCCGCCTCAGCCAGATGCAGAACGACGTCGACGCGATTCGCGCCGCCACCGCTCAGCGCGCCGCCTTGCTCGAGCAGCGCCAGGCCTTCCTGACCGCGATGGTTTCCGGCGAGACCGACGCCCGCCGGTTGGCCGCGATGCTGCCCGCCGCCGCCCCGCATTCGGACAATCCGGCCGCGCAGCAGGCGACCGAGACCTTCGGCGCGGTCGAGGACATGCAGGCGGACTTCGCCCGCCGCGTCCAGGCCGCCACCCGCCAGCGCTACCGCGAGACCGCCGGCGCGGTGCAGCGGCTCGGCTTCAACCCGGCCCGCTTCCACCGCGGCAGCGGCGCTGTCGGCGGCCCCTACGAGCCGGCCGCGGCGTCCGACAACAGCGATCCGCGCTTCCGCGAGCTGTTCACGACCTGGCGCCAGCTCGACCAGCTGGAGCAGGGCGTCGCCGCTATTCCTTCGGCCATGCCGCTGCAAAATGCCGCCAACTTCACCTCGGGCTATGGCGTGCGCTCCGATCCTTTCCGCGGCCGCGCCGCGATGCATGCCGGGATCGACCTCGCCGGTCCGATGGGCACCCCGATCTACGCCACCGCCGACGGCGTGGTGGGCCGCGCCGAATATAATAATGGCGGCTACGGCAATCTCGTCGAAATCGATCACGGCCAGGGCATCCAGACTCGCTACGGCCACCTGTCGCGCTTCGCGGCCCACGCCGGCCAGCGCGTCCACCGCGGCGACCTGATCGGCTATATGGGCTCGACCGGCCGCTCGACCGGCAGCCACCTTCACTATGAGGTCCGCATCGACGGCCGCGCCGTCAACCCGGTGCCCTTCCTCCAGTCGAGCAACACCTTCATCGCGCTGCAGAACCGGATCAGCCAGCCGATCGCCATCGGCGGCCCGACCAGCGGCTCGCGCTAAGATTTAAAAATATCTGCAGGATGGCAGGGGCCCCGCCGCAAGGCGGGGCTTTTTTATTTGCCGAGAGCGCAAAATAACCCTGCCACCGGCAGGCCTATTTGCCCCTCTTCTGGCGATGCTCGGCCAGGTCGAGGACTGCATTGGCCTCGCCCTCGGGCAGCAGGCCGAGCCGGCGGGCGACCTCCTGATAGGCTTCGGCCTCGCCGCCGAGATCGCGGCGGAAGCGGTCCTTGTCGAGCTTCTCGTTGGTGGTCATGTCCCACAGGCGGCAGCCGTCCGGGCTGATCTCGTCGGCGAGGATCACGCGCGCGAAATCATTCTCCCACAGCCGGCCGAACTCGAGCTTGAAATCGACCAGGCGGATGCCGATCCCGGCGAACAGGCCGCAGAGGAAGTCGTTCACGCGGATCGCCATGTCGGCGATCTCGTTCATCTCCTCCTGGCTGGCCCAGCCGAAGCAGGCGATATGCTCGTCGGCGATCATCGGGTCGCCAAGCGCGTCGTCCTTGTAATAATATTCGATGATCGTGCGGGGGAGCTGGGTCCCTTCCTCGATGCCGAGGCGCTGCGACAGGGTGCCGGCGGCGACGTTGCGGACGACCACCTCGATCGGGACGATCTCGACCTGGCGAATCAGCTGCTCGCGCATGTTGAGCCGGCGGATGAAATGGGTCGGGATCCCGATCGTTCCGAGCAGGGTGTAGAGATGCTCGGAGATGCGGTTGTTGAGCACGCCCTTGCCGGCGATCGTGCCACGCTTCTGCGCGTTGAAGGCGGTGGCGTCATCCTTGA
>DASQJU010000172.1:0-7031 GCA_035630915.1 Allosphingosinicella sp. | reverse complement strand
GCTCGAAGACCCGGCGGTGCTCAAGATCGGGCACAATTTGAAGTTCGACTGGGTCGTGCTGAACAAGCGGGGCATTGCGGTCGCGCCCTATGACGACACGCTGGTGATGAGCTTCAACCTCGATGCCGGCGGGCTCAACTCCCATGGCCTCGACGACCTCGCCAAGAAGCACCTCGATCACACCTGCATCGCCTTCAAGGATCTGTGCGGAACGGGGCAGAAGCAGATCACATTTAATCTCGTCCAGCTCGACCGGGCAACCGAATATGCGGCCGAGGATGCCGACGTAGCGCTGCGCCTGTGGCTTCGATTCAAGGCGCGCATGCCGTTCGAGAGGGTGACTCGGGTCTACGAGCTGGTCGACCGGCCGATGGTCGCGGTCGTGGGCGCGATGGAGCGCGACGGGGTCAAGGTCGACCGCGAGGTGCTGAAGAGCCTTTCGGCTGAGTTCAACGTCCAGATCGCCGCGCTCGAGGAGCAGATTTGCGGGCAGGCCGGGTGCAAGTTTACCATCGGCAGCCCGCAGCAGCTCGGCGACATATTGTTCAACAAGATGGGCCTGTCGGGCGGCCGCAAGGGCAAGTCGGGCACCTGGTCGACCGACGTCACCGAGCTGGAGCGGCTCAGCCGCGAAGGCGTGCCGATCGCCAGCCTCGTGCTCGAGTGGCGGCAGCTTTCCAAGCTCAAATCCACCTATACCGACGCGCTGCAGGAGCAGATCAACCGCGACACGGGCCGGGTCCACACCAGCTACAGCCTGTCGGGCGCCCAGACCGGCCGGCTCGCCTCGACTGACCCGAATTTGATGAACATCCCGATCCGAACCGAGATCGGCCGGCGCATCCGCGACGCCTTCATCGCCGAGCCCGGCCACGTCATGCTTTCGGCCGATTACAGCCAGATCGAGCTGCGCCTCGCCGCCCATATCTGCGACGTGCCCGCCCTGCGCGCCGCGTTCGAGGCGGGCGAGGACATCCACAACCGCACCGCGCAGGAATTGTTCGGCACGGTCGACCGCGACACGCGCGGGCGGGCGAAGACGATCAACTTCGCCATCCTCTACGGCATCTCGCGCTGGGGCCTCGCCCAGCGGCTCGAGCTGACGCCAGACGAGGCGCAGGCAATGATCGACCGCTATTTCGAGCGCTTCCCGGGCATCCGCGCCTATATCGGCGACACACTGACCCACGCGCGCGAAAGCGGCTTCACCACCACCCTGTTCGGCCGCAAGACGCACTTCCCGCGGCTCAAATCGAACGTCCAGCACGAGCGCCAAGGCGCCGAGCGCGCGGCGATAAACGCCCCGATTCAGGGCACCGCGGCGGACATCATCAAGCGCGCGATGGCGCGGATGGGGCCGGCGCTGACGGCCGAGGGGCTCACCGGCACCCGCATGCTGATGCAGGTCCATGACGAACTGGTGTTCGAAGTGCCTGAGGGCGAGGTGGAGGGCGCCACACAAATCATCCGCCGGGTGATGGAGAGTGCGGCCGAGCCGGCGATCCGTCTCAACGTTCCGCTCGGCGTCGAGATCGGTACCGGCCCGAACTGGGGCGCCGCGCATTGAGCGAAGCCGTTCCCCGGCCCGATGACGACATTGCGGCGCTCGCCAAGGGCGGGCGCACGAATTTCTTCGGCTTCCTGCTGCGCCTCGCCGCGCGCATCCCGTTCCTGTTCATCGCCGGCCGTTTCTACGGGCCGGAGCTGCTGGGGCGCTTTGCCTATGCGGTGATCGTCGTCGAACTGGCGGCGCAGCTCGCGACGCTGGGTCTGAAGCGCGGCCTCGCGCAGCAGCTTTCGACCACCGACCAGCCCCATGCCTGCGTCGTCGCCGACGGCATGCTCGCCGCGTTCATCGCCTCCGCGGTGGCGAGCGCGATCCTGATGATCTTCCCGCAGGCGATGTTCCCGGCCGGCGACATCAGGGGCGCGGAATGGCTGCTGCCTCTGGTCATCTTCGGAATCGCCGGGGCCGACGTGGCGCTGGCCGCATTGGCCTACCGCCATGACGTCGCCTCCACCGTCCACGTCCGCGCTTTGGTCGAGCCATGGGTGATCAGCATCGCCGCCGGCGTCCTGGCCTATACGATCTTCCGGCGCGACGGCCTGATCCTCTCCTACGCGGTATCGGTCGTCGCGGGCCTTGCGGCGGCGCTGTGGCGCCTGTTTCGAAATTACGGCGTCGCGCACGGCTGGAAGCCCAACCCGGCGGCGGTCAATGCGGTCGCCCGGCGCAACATCCCGCTCGCCGCCGCGGACGCGATCGAATGGGGGTCACGCCGGCTCGACATCGCCATCCTCGGCCTGTTCGTCGCGCCTTATTATGTCGGCCTCTATTACGTCGCGCAGCAGGTCGCCTCGATGCCGCAGAAGCTGAAGACGAGCTTCGATCCCATCTTGGCGCCCGTCATCACCCAGAAGCTGGCCGAGGGCGACAAGGCGGCGGTCGCCAGGCAGGTGCGCCAGGTCGGCTTCTGGATCATCGCCGCGCAGGCGGGGATCGCGCTCGCGCTCGGAATCACCGGCGAAGCGGTGATGGGCCTCGTCGGCCCGCAATTCGTCGGCGGCACGGCCGCGCTCGCCTTCCTGCTCGCCGCCGAGGTGATCGCCGCCACCGCCGCGGTGTCGGAGGCCGCTTTGGTCTACGTCGCGCGGCACCGTAATCTGATGATCTCGACGCTGATGATCGCGGCCCAGGCCGTGCTCACCGTATCGATCATCGTCTCGATGCGCGCGCTCCACTGGCCCGGGGCCTATCAGGCGGCGGGCGCGGCGCTTGCCTTGGCCCTGGCGCTCGGCCTGGCGTCGATCCTCAAGGCGCAGCTCCTCTCCCGTCTGCTCGGCGCGCGCGTGCAGGGCTGGCGCTGGTCGCTGGTCTGGGCCGCGGCGGCGGCCGCCGTCGTCGGCTTCATCGCCGTTCAGCTGCCGGAATGGATGGAGCTCAGCCTCGGCGCACCGGCCATCCTCGTCGCCTTCGGCCTGGTCATCTGGTACCGCGGCTTCACCCAGGAAGACCGCGCCCTGTTCCGCAAGCACGGCCCGGAAGAGCCGAGCCTGCCGACCACGGATCTGACGACGCCTTAGCCTCCCAGCTGTCATTGCGAGCGTAGCGAAGCAATTCAGACTGCGCCGAAGCTGGATTGCTTCGTCGCTCCGCTCCTCGCAATGACGGGGAGGAATCTAGTGGCGGAAGTGGCGCATTCCGGTGAAGACCATCGCCAGGCCCGCTTCGTCGGCCGCGGCAATGACCTCCTCATCGCGGATCGAGCCGCCGGGCTGGATCACCGCCTTGGCGCCCGCCTCAACCGCGGCGAGCAGTCCGTCGGCGAAGGGGAAGAAGGCGTCCGAGGCCACCGCCGAGCCGATCGTCCGGGGCGAAGCCCAGCCGGCCTTTTCGGCGGCGTCTTTCGCCTTCCACGCGGCAATGCGGGCGGATTCGAGCCGGTTCATCTGCCCCGCGCCGATCCCCGCGGTCGCGCCGTCCTTCGCATAGACGATCGCGTTCGATTTCACGTGCTTGGCGACGGTCCAGGCGAACAGGCAGTCCGATAGCTCCTGCTCGGTCGGGGCGCGCTTCGTCACGACTTTCATATCGTCGCGGCCGATTCGCCCATTGTCGCGCGTCTGGACGAGCCAGCCCCCGGTGATGGAGCGCGCCGCGAGTCCGCCGCGCGCTGGATCCGGCAGCGCCCCGGTAAGCAGCAGGCGGAGATTCTTCTTTGCGGCGAACACCGCTTTCGCCGCGTCGTCCGCATCGGGCGCGACCACCACTTCGGTGAAGATGGACGCGATCGCCTCCGCGGTAGGTCCGTCGAGCGGGCGGTTGACGGCGATGATCCCGCCGAACGCGGAAACCGTGTCGCAGGCGAAGGCGGCGGCATAGGCCTCGGCGAGCGTGGACGCGGTCGCGACGCCACAGGGATTGGCGTGCTTGACGATGACGCACGTCGGATCGGCGTCGCGGAACTCCGAGACCAGTTCGAGCGCCGCGTCGGCATCATTGTAATTGTTATAGCTGAGCGCCTTGCCCTGAACCTGCCGGGCCTGGCCGACGCCGGCGGATGACGGGCCGGCATGGCCGTAAAACGCCGCCCGCTGATGCGGGTTCTCGCCGTAGCGCAGCTCGCTTTCCAGCTTGAGCACGAACGGCAGCGTCTCCGGGAAGAGCTTGCCCTGATCGGCGAATCCGAACCAGCTGGAGATCATCGCATCGTAGGTCGCGGTGGCGGAAAAAGCCTTTGCCGCGAGATGCTTGCGGAAATCGAACGACGTCTTGCCGTCGCTCTGGTCGAGCGCCTCGATCAGCGCGCCATAATCGGCGGGGTCGGTGACGATCGTGACGTAGGCGTGGTTCTTGGCCGCCGAGCGGACCATCGAGGGGCCGCCAATGTCGATATTCTCGATGATTTCGGGCCGCTCCGCGCCCTTCATCACCGTCTGGAGGAAGGGGTAGAGATTGACCACCACCAGATCGATCGCACCGATCCCGTGCGCGGCCATCGCCGCCGCATGCTCCGGGTCGTCGCGCACCGCGAGCAGGCCGCCGTGGACCATGGGGTGGAGCGTCTTCACCCGCCCGTCCATCATCTCCGGAAAGCCGGTGAGATCGGAGACGTCGCGCACCTCCAGTCCGGCGTCGCGCAGCGCCTGCGCCGTCCCGCCGGTCGAAACCAGCTCGACGCCGTGGCGCGCCAGCGCCTGGCCGAGCGCGGCGAGCCCGGTCTTGTCCGACACGGACAGCAGGGCCCGGGCGATCTTCACGTCCGACATTTCAATCCTTCAAACTTGGTCGTTTCAGGAAGCCCGATTGAGCTCCCAGGAAATGGTCATGCCCTCGGCCGGCGACTCGCCGGTGACGACGAGCTGGAGCGTCGCGTGCGCGCGTGCCTCCCCGTCGATCCACAGGCTGTCCTCGGCCTGGAGCTGACCGCCCCGGCAGCGGAACTGCCAGACGCCGCCCTTTAGTCTCAGCAGGGCGCCCTGGCCATCGGCCGTGGAGGTGAGCTCGATCGACGGCGCCAGATGGAAGCGCACCGCGAACGGGACCGGCCCCGAATGGCGGCGGCGGCCGGCGGCGAACAGCCGGTCCTCGCCGGTGAGATGCTTGCCGTCGCTGGACAGGGTGAGCCGGCGCTCGTGGATCAGCCCGTAACGCCGCACATAGCCGTCGTGGCTAGCCTCGAGACGGACGAGCCCGCCAGTCTCGTCGCGGACCAGCTCGACCTCGCCGACGCCCTTTCCGAGCGAGCCGTCCTCGTGGATCGCGGTGGAATTGCGGTCGCCCAGCGTCAGCGTCGAATGCGCCGCGGTCGTCCGCAGCGCATGGACGAGCGCGGCCGGCAGCGCGCCCATGGATGCGCCCGCGCCGCCGCAATTGACGATCAGCCGGTCCGCCCCGTCACTGAGTTCGAAGGCGAGGGTAGAGGCGCAAGCGCCCTTCAGCGCGCGCGGCGGCGGCGGTGGCGCGGCGTCGAGCACCAGCACGCTCGCCTTGGCCTGGACCCGCTGATAGCCCCAGCCGCGCGCCTGGCGGAGCGGGGCGGCGTCAAGGCCTGCCCCTTCGGCGGCCGCGGCCACTTGCCGGCGGCTCGCCATATGTCCGCCCTGCCAACTCGACAGCGCCTCGTCGCCCAAGGTCACCGACAACAGCGCGCCGATCGCCGAAACCAGAATCTCGCTCAGCCATTCGGGCACGTCGCGCCGGCCGGCGGAATAGACCGCGCGCAACTGGCTCAAGATCTCGACGGCGGCGAGCTGCTCGGTCGGCGAGCGGCTGACGAGGCCGCCGTCATCGTGGAACGCGGCGCCGACTGCACGCGACAGTCCCGCCTCGCCCGTCTTGAGCCGGGCCGGGCCGCCCTGCACCACCAAAGCGGCGGCGATGACCCCGCTCCAGGCCACGATGCGCGGCAGGCCCGGCGGCCCCTTGTCGGCGCTGCGCTCGAGATGGCGCGCCCCGCGGGCGAGCGCGTAGAGCAGGCTGGAACGGTAGACGAGGTCGGAGCTGGACAGGATGTAGGGCGCGTAGGCGGTCCAGAAGAGGATTCGCCGGCCCCACATGTCGGCCCGCCAGGCCGGCTCGCTGATCTGCTCGGCGAAGGCGGCGAGCCATTTGCGGGCGATTCCCTCGGCGATCTTGGCGCCGCGCTCCCGGGTTGCCGCCGCGGAGAGATCGCGCAGCCAGGCGAAGCTGTGCAGATAGGCCGAAAAATCCTCGGGCAGCCCGATCGTGGCGAAGTCGAGCTCCGCGACCGCCACCTCTGTCCCATTGTGCGAGAAGCGCCCGGCGAGCAGCGCCTCCCCGGCCGCCTTGTCGCCGGCGATCGGATCCTTTGGCACGGCGCTGAGCTTCAGCGGCACGCGTCCGCGCAGCCGCATCTTGTGCAGCGGCGTGCGCCAGGCGAGGCGGTGGAGGCGGTGGTTGAGCCGCTCGAACAGCGACAGTCCGCGGTCGTCGCCGACCCGGATCAGCCGCTTGCCCGGTTCGATCTCTCCAGCGTCCGTATCGCTCTCCACCCGCTCGAAGCGGCTCACCCTCGCAATCCCCTGATATTGTCCGCATAGGCGTCGCGGCCGCCGCGGAACGTCGCCGTCCCCGCAACCAGCACGTCCGCCCCCGCCTCGATCACGCGGCGCGCATTGGAATGATCGACGCCGCCATCGACCTCCAGATCGATCGCCCTGCCGCTGGCGTCGATCCGCTTGCGGATCGCCTCGACCTTCTTGAGCTGGCTGGTGATGAAGCTCTGCCCGCCGAAACCCGGATTGACGCTCATCACCAGCACCAGGTCGATGTCCTCGAGCACATAATCGAGCGCCTTGGCCGGCGTCGCCGGGTTGAGCGACACGCCGGCGCGCTTGCCCAGCGCCTTGATCTTCTGGACGGTTCGGTGGAGGTGCGGCCCGGCTTCGGGGTGAATGGTGATGATGTCGGCGCCCGCCTCGACAAACGCCTCGATGAACGGATCGACCGGCGAAATCATCAAGTGCACGTCGAGCGGCTTGCTGGTGTGCGGCCGCAGCGCCTTCAC
>DASQJU010000171.1:0-5244 GCA_035630915.1 Allosphingosinicella sp. | reverse complement strand
TTGCTACGAGGCGTTCAACATCCAGGTTCAGGGCCTCGCCCGGCGCTTCAAGGCGACCAGCGGCACGCACCTGATCATCGGCGTGTCGGGCGGCCTCGATTCCACCCACGCATTGATCGTCGCGGCCAAGGCCTGCGACATGCTCGGCCTGCCGCGCTCGACGATCCTCGGCTTCACCATGCCCGGCTTCGCCACCGGCGAGGAAACGAAAGGCAATGCCTGGACGCTGATGAACGCGCTGGGCATCGTCGGCGAGGAGATCGACATCAAGCCGGCCGCCCGCCAGATGCTCGCCGACATGGGCCACCCGTTCGCCAAGGGCGAGCCGGTCTACGACCTGACGTTCGAGAATGTGCAGGCGGGCCTTCGCACCGATTATCTCTTCCGCCTGGCCGGCCACCGCGGCGGCTTCGTCGTCGGCACCGGCGATTTGAGCGAGATCGCCCTGGGCTGGTCGACCTACGGCGTCGGCGACCAGATGAGCCATTATGGCGTCAATGCCGGCGTGCCGAAGACGCTGATCCAGTATCTTGTCCGCTGGGCGATCCGCACCGACCAGTTCGACGCCCCGACCAACGCCGTCCTCCAGGCGATCCTCGACACCAAGATCAGCCCCGAGCTCGTCCCGGCCGACGACAAGAGCGGCATGCAATCGACCGAGGAGCGGATCGGTCCCTACGACCTTCACGACTTCTTCCTGTTCCACATCCTGCGCCACGGACAGCCGCCGTCCAAGGTCGCGTTTCTCGCCTGGCAGGCCTGGAAGGACGCGAAGGCGGGCAGCTGGCCGGCCGGCTATCCCGATGCGCTGAAGCGCGAATACGACCTCGCCACGATCCGCAAATGGCTCGAGGTTTTCTGCTTCCGCTTCTTCCAGCTCTCGCAATACAAGCGCAGCTGCATCCCCAACTCGCCCAAGGTCTCGGCCGGCGGTGCCCTCTCCCCGCGCGGCGACTGGCGCGCGCCGAGCGACGGCAATGCCGACCCGTGGCTGGAGGAATTGAAGGCGGCATTCGAGGAGTGAAGATGGTTCGAGCATTGATTGTGGCGGCATTGCTGGCCGCCGCCGGCGCCGCGTCGGCGCAGCAGGCCAAGCAGCCCCAGATCTCGGCGCAGGAGCGGACGCGGCTGCAGCGGCTGGGAACAGCGCTGGCGACCTGCCACGGCAATATCGTCCGCCGCGATGCCCCGACCCGGCTGACCACCGCGCAGATCGTCGACCGCGCGCTCGCCGGCTGCGCCAGCCGCGAGGCGCCGATCCGCGCCGCGCTCGTCCAGCATATGGGCGCGGCGCGCGCGACCCAGGCGATGCAGCAGCAGCGGGTGCATTGGCGGCAGGGCATTACGCAGATGGTCACCCAGGCCCGCGCGCACCGCTGACCGCTTGCCTGTCTTGCCGGGATAGTGCACCACCCGGGCGGGCTCACCCACATCGTCCCAAGGGGGTTTTCGCACATGATCCGCAGCTTCGCCGCGCTTTCGCTTTTGCTCGTCTCGACCACGGCGCTCGCCCAGCGCCCGGCGCGCGACGCCAATGCCTGGGACGTCAACGCGCCGCCGGGCGCGCGCCTCCGCCAGGTGCCGATCAGCGTCAACGAGGGGACTTGGATGAACGTCGACGTCAGCCCGGACGGGCGGACCATCGCGTTCGACCTGCTCGGCGACATCTACGTCATGTCCATCAACGGCGGAACGCCGACGCGGATCACCTCGGGCCTCGCCTTCGACATGCAGCCGCGCTTCTCGCCCGACGGCCGGCTGATCGCCTTCACCTCGGACCGCGGCGGCGGGGACAATATCTGGGTGATGAACGCCGACGGATCCGGCGCGCGCGCGATCACGCGGGAGACGTTCCGCCTGCTCAACGCGCCGACCTGGAGCGCCGACGGCCAATATATCGCGGCACGCAAGCATTTCACGACCCAGCGCTCGCTCGGCACCGGCGAGATCTGGCTCTACCACGTCCCCGGCGTCGGCGACGGCGTGCCTTTGGTCGAACGGGCCAGCCCGCGCCTCCAGAAGGAGCTCGGCGAGCCGGCCTTCGCGCCCGACGGCCGGGCGATCTATTTCAGCCGCAACACGACGCCCGGCGACACGTTCGAATATGCCCAGGATTCGAACCAGCAGGTCTTCGCGATCGAGCGTTACGACATGGCGAGCGGCGAGCGCACGCAGGTCGCCGGCGGGCCCGGCGGCGCGGTTCGCCCGACGCCGTCTCCGGACGGTCGCTACCTCGCCTACGTCCACCGCACCGGCGGCCGTTCGCGCCTGTTCGTGCGCGATCTTCAATCGGGTGAGGAGCGGCAGGTCTATGCCGATCTCGATCTGGATCTGCAGGAGACCTGGGCGGTCCACGGAGTCTATCCGGACATGGACTGGACCCCCGACAGCCAGAGCATCGTCTTCTGGGCGGGCGGCAAGATCCGGCGGGTGAACCGCGACGGATCGGGCGGTGCCGAAATCCCGTTCCAGGTGAACGACACGCGCGTGGTGGTCGATCCGCCGCGGCCGCAGGTCGAGGTCGCTCCGGCCAGCATCACCACCCGCATGCCGCGCTTCGCCTCGGTCTCGCCCGACGGCAGCCGGATCCTGTTCGAGACGCTGGGGCGGCTCTACATCCGCGATGCGGCCGGCGGCGCGCCGCGGCCGCTGACCGCTCAGGACGGCGACTTCCAGCTCTTCCCGAGCTGGTCGCGCGACGGATCGCGGATCGTCTTCGTCTCGTGGAACGACACCCGTCTCGGCGAAATCCGAACCGTTTCCGCCGACGGCTCGAACGTGCGCACGATCACCCAGAATCCGGGCCATTACCGCCGCCCGCGCTTCTCGCCCGACGGCCAGATCGTCGTCTACGAGGCGAGCGGCAGCCAGGGCCTGACCTCCAACCGCTGGTCGGACGCGACCGGCGTGTTCCGCGTGCCGGCCAATGGCGGCGCGTCCACGCGCATCCTCGCCGAAGGGGGCAACCCGCAATTCGGCGCGGCCTCGGACCGAGTCTTCGTCGAGGTCAGCGAGCAGCAGAAGCAGAAGCTGATCAGCGTCGACCTCTCCGGCGGAGCGCGGCGCGAGCACGCCCAGGGCGAGATGGTCACCCAATATGAGCTGTCGCCCGACGGCCGAACGCTCGCCTTCCGCGAGGATTACAACATCTTCGTCACGCCCTTCCCGGGCGCAGCCCACGCGCTCGACGTCGGCGCGCGCGGATCGCAGCTTCCGCTGACCCGGGCGACCGCCAATGGCGGCACCTATCCCGGCTGGACGGCCAACGGGCGGCTCTACTGGAGCCTCGGCCCGACGCTCTACGGCGCCAACGCTTCGGACATGATCCGCAACGCGCCGGGCGGCACGGCCTACAGCCCGCCGACCGCCGGCACCTCGCTGTCGATGACCGTCCCGGCCGACGTTCCGCAGGGCCTGACCGCTTTGGTCGGCGCGCGGATCGTAACCATGGCGAGCCAGGACGGCGGGATCATCGACGATGGCGTGATCCTGATCGACGGCAACCGGATTCGCGCGATCGGGCCGCGCAGCCTGGTCGCCATTCCGGCCGGCGCGCGCACCGTCGACGTCAGCGGCAAGACGATCATCCCCGGCCTGATCGACGGCCACGCCCATGGCAGCCAGGGCGAGGACGACATCATCCCGCAACAGAACTGGTCGGCCATGTCGCACCTCGCCATGGGCGTCACCACCGTCCACGACCCGTCGAGCACCGCGTCCGAGATCTTCCCGTCCGCGGAGATGCAGCGCGCCGGGATCATCATCGCCCCGCGCACCTATTCGTCGGGTGAGATCGTCTACGGCGCCCGCGCGCCGGGCCGCTATGCTTTGATCGACAATTATAACGACGCGCTGGCCCACGTCCGGCGGCTGCGCATCGAGGGCGCGCATTCGATCAAGAATTACAACCAGCCGCGCCGCAACCAGCGCCAGCAGGTCGTCGCCGCCGCGCGCGCCGAGAACATCCTCGTCGTGCCCGAGGGCGGTTCGCTGTTCCAGATGGACATCACGCTCATCCAGGACGGCAATTCGACGCTCGAGCACAACATTCCGCAGAACCGCTTCTACGAGGACGTGGTCAGCCTCTTCAGCCAGACCCAGGTCGGCTACTCGCCGACTTTGGTCGTCAGCTATGGCGGCCTCGCCGGCGACCCCTATTGGAGCCAGGCGACGCCGGTCTGGAACCATCCGCTGCTGACCCGCCACACGCCGCCGGCCGAGCTCGCCGGCCGGGTCCGCGCGACGACCGCGCCGGCCGATCAATTCGTCGACCAGTATAATGCGCGCGAGGCGCATCGCCTCTACCAGCGCGGCGTGCTCGTCGGCATCGGCGGCCACGGCCAGCAGCCGGGCATGGCCGAGCACTGGGAGCTGTGGAGCCACGTGCGCGGCGGCGCCTCGCCGATCGAGGCGCTGCGCCACGGCACGATCGATCCGGCGCGGATCTACGGCTTCACCGACATCGGCAGCCTCGAGCCAGGCAAGCTCGCCGATCTCGTCATCCTCGACGCCGATCCGACCCAGGACATCCGCAACTCCGATCACATCCATCAGGTGATGCTCAACGGCCGGCTCTACGACGCGGCAACGCTCAACGAGATGGTCACCGGCAACCGTCAGCGCCAGCCCTATTTCTGGGAACGCGACGGCGGCGGCGCGGGGTCAAACCCGGTAACGATCGGCCGCGACGCGGATTAGTCGCGTCGTCATTGCGAGCGTAGCGAAGCAATCCAAAGCGGCGCCAACGCCGATGGATTGCTTCGTCGCGTCGCTCCTCGCAATGACAGCGTCACCTCGAACTCTTCCCGCCATCTTTGGTAGCATTTGAGTAAGCCTTTGCTGTCACTGTCCATTCTTCGGCGATTTCCGGGGGGAGACGCGAGGTGGCATTGCAGTTGCACCAGGAGTTCATCGAACAGCGCGCGGTGCCCCGCCACGAGGGGATCGTCGAGCATGGCGTGCTGGTCTTCCGCGGCGCGGAATATCCGGTCCCGGTGATCAACATCTCGACCCGCGGCGCGATGGTCGAAAGCGCGCTCGAGCCCAGGCTCGGCGAGAGCGTGATGATCCGATTCGAGGGCTGCAGCCCGATCTACGCCTTCGTCCGCTGGATGCGCGACGGCCGGCTCGGCCTCAACTTCGGCTGCGAAATGATCCTCGGCGAGGCCCATTGAACGCTTAGAGGGCAGGGTCTAGGGCCTCCGCGAAGGAGGCCGCGATGATCGATCTCTACACGTCGCCGAC
>DASQJU010000170.1:0-13983 GCA_035630915.1 Allosphingosinicella sp. | reverse complement strand
CGATTCTTTCAGGATCTTCTTGCCCAACTCGACATTGGTGCCTTCGAGCCGCACCACCAGGGGCACGTGCAGGTTGACCTCGCGTGCCGCTGCGACAACGCCCTCGGCGATGACGTCGCAGCGCATGATGCCGCCGAAGATGTTGACGAGGATGCCCTTCACCTGCGGGTCGGAGGTGATGATCTTGAAGGCCTCGGTCACCTTCTCCTTGGTGGCGCCGCCGCCGACGTCGAGGAAGTTGGCCGGCTGCGAGCCGTAGAGCTTGATGATGTCCATCGTCGCCATGGCGAGGCCGGCGCCGTTGACCATGCAGCCGATATTGCCGTCGAGCTTGATGTAGGCGAGGTCGTATTTCGAAGCCTCGAGCTCCATCGGGTCTTCCTCGCTCTCGTCGCGCAGCGCCTCGAGGTCCGGATGGCGGAATTCGGCGTTGGAATCGAAGCCGACCTTGGCATCGAGCACCAGCAGCCGGTTATCGTCGGTCACCGCTAGCGGGTTGATCTCGATCTGCGCCGCGTCGGTGCCGATGAAGGCGTCGAACAGCAGCTTGGCGACCTTCTGCGCCTGCTTGGCGAGGTCGCCCGAAAGGCCGAGCGCCGCGGCCACCGCGCGGCCGTGATGGGGCATGAAGCCGGTCGCGGGGTCGACGCTGAACGTGTGGATCTTCTCGGGCGTCTCGTGGGCGACGTCCTCGATGTTCATGCCGCCCTCGGTCGAGGCGACGAAGGCGATCCGCCCGGTCTTCCGGTCGACGAGCAAAGCGAGATAGAATTCCCTGGCAATATCGACGCCGTCGGTGACGTAGAGCCGGTTGACCTGCTTGCCCTGCGCCCCGGTCTGGATGGTGACGAGGGTGTTGCCGAGCATGTCCTCCGCAGCGGCGCGGACCTCTTCGGCGGTGCGCGCGAGGCGGACGCCGCCCTTGGCGTCGGGCCCCAACTCCTTGAACTTGCCCTTGCCGCGCCCGCCGGCATGGATCTGCGCCTTGACCACGTAGAGCGGCCCGGGGAGCTTCTGGGCTGCGGCGACGGCCTCGTCGACGCTCATCGCGGCGAAGCCGGCCGGAACCGGGACGCCGAACTTGGCGAGTAATTCCTTCGCCTGATATTCGTGAATGTTCATGGCCCGCGCCTAAAGCACAGGGGCGGGCGCGAATCCACCCCCGCGACCGGAGCGGTCATCTCCCGCCTCCCGCGCGAAGGGCGTGACAATTGTGGCCGGCCGCCTAGGACTAAGCCGATGGCCCGTTGCGCTGCGATCCTTGTCCTTTGTCTCCTGGCCGCCTGTGCCACGCCGCGGGAGCCCGTGCAGGGCCCTGCTTTCAGCTATGTCGAGATTCTGAACGGGGCGATCGTCACCAGCCATGCTTTGAGACTGCGCGTCGAGGCCGGCGCGGGATTCCGCGCGACTCCGGTCACCAGCCGCGTCGCGCAATTCGGCGGCCATTCCTACGAGGTCTCGCTCGCGGCGCTGCTCGGGCCCGGCGAAGCGGTGATGGTCCACGCGGAGCGCGCGGCCGATTCGAGCGGTGCGTCCAATTATGACGACCTGCCGCGCGCCGGCTGGCCGGATCCGCGTTTTCGGCTGCGCAGCATGTGCGACGAGATCGACGCGGCGACGGCGGCCCAAGAGCATGATCTCGCCTTCCTGGCGCGCAATGGCTGGAACCCGGAGGGCGCGCTCGCGCTCGAACAATATCTGGCGACGACCGCGGACCACAATCAGGAGGTGGTTGTCTCGCTGGTCGTCCGCGTGCCCGGCTGCGACCAGGCCGATGCGGTGCAGGCGGCGCTCCGCCGCCTTCGCGAAAAGGTGCGGGTCGGGCCTGCTTAGCCCGCGGCGACCGCGCAGATCGCCGCCGAGGCCGAGGCTGCGCCCCAGATCTGCGAGTCGCGCAGCGCGCGGACGCGGTGGAGGAATTCCTCGATCGACAGCGATTCGCGGGCGCGCGGCAGATCGCTGATTCGCCGGAGCTGCATCAGCGACAGCCGGTCGACCATCCGTCCGGCCATGCAGCGGGCCATCGGCTCCGGGAGCCCCGCGTTCATCAGGCCCGCGCGCAGGCGCGCTTCGGGCGTGGCGCATGAGGTCAGCAGGGCGCTCGCGGCGAGCGCGACGGCAAGATGGCGCATGAAGGGAAGCTAGACCGCTCGCGCCCGAACGCAAAGAGGGCGCCCCCGCAGGGACGCCCTCTTCGTCACCCGGTGACCGGGATTAGTTGCCGGTGTTGCGCACCGCGTCGGCGGCGTTGTCGCCGGCGTTGCGAGTCGCCTCGGCGGCGTTCGCGGCGTTGTCCGTAACGGCGTCCGCCACGTTGCTGGCGTTCGCTTCGATGACGTCCGCCGCATTCTCGGCATTGGCCTCGATGGCGTCAGCCTTGTTCTCGGTCGCGCTCTGGTTGCACGCGCCGAGCGCGATGAAGCCGGCAGCCGCGGCGATCGTAACAATGACCTTCATTTCTTTCCCCTCTCAAAAAGGGGGCGCCCAAGCCAAGCCCGGACACCCCGGATGTTGCGTAAGACACCCGCACGCACAATTCGCGGCCGCGCCTTATGTTCCGGGACCGTTACCCTTTTTCGTGCCTGTGCTCAAGCGGCGCGGCCGATCGCCTTCTGGCGGCGGCGCTGGACCGAGGAACCGAGGCCGATCGCCTCGCGATATTTGGCGACCGTTCGCCGGGCGATGTCGAAGCCCTCGGCCTTGAGCATCTCGACCAATTGGTCGTCCGAAAGGATGCGCTCCGGCTCTTCGGCCGCGATCAGCGCCTTGATCCGGCTCTTCACCGCTTCCGAGGAGGCGGCGTCGCCGCCGTCATTGCTCTGGATGCCGCTGGTGAAGAAATATTTGAGCTCGTAGAGGCCGCGGTCGCACGAGAGATATTTGTTCGAGGTCACGCGGCTGATCGTCGACTCATGCATGCCGACCGATTCGGCGATGGCGCGCAGGGTGAGCGGCTTCAGGTGCGACACGCCGTTGCGGAAGAAGCCCTCCTGCTGGGTGACGATCTCGCTCGCGACTTTGACGATCGTCCGCGCGCGCTGATCGAGCGCCTTCATCAGCCAGTTGGCGCTCTGCAGGCATTCGTTGAGCCAGGCCTTGGACTGGCGGTCCTGCGGGCCCGCGGACAGCTCGTTATAATAGGAGCGGTTGACCAGCAGCCGGGGAAGCGTGGCGCTGTTGAGCTCGACGCCCCAGCCGCCGCCGCGGCGGGTCACGAACACGTCGGGCACGACCGCGTCGACCCGGTCGGAGGCCATGAAGCGGCATCCGGGCTTGGGGTCGTAGGCCCGAAGCTCGCGGATCATGTCCATCATGTCCTCGTCATCGACGCCGCAGATGCGCTTCAGCGCGGCGAGATTGCCCTTGGCGAGATAATCGAGATTGTCGATCAGCCGCGCCATCGCCGGATCGTAGCGATTCGCGTCCTTGGCCTGGAGCGCGAGGCACTCCGACAGGGTGCGCGCGCCGATCCCGGCCGGATCGAAGGTCTGGACGACCGAAAGCACGCGCTCGACCTCGCCGAGCGGGTGCCCGAGACGCTGGGCCAAGTCGAGCAGGGGGACGAGCAGATAGCCGGTCTCCTCGATCTGCTCGATCAGATGGTAAGCGACGGCGAGGTCGGGCCCCGACAGGATCTCGCCGGCCTGTCCCTTGAGATGGTCGTGGAGCGAGAGGCGCTCGCCCTCGAAGCTGTCGAAATCGGGGCCGTCCTCATAGCCGCCACCGCCGCCAATCTCGCCCAGGCCGAGGCCGCTCGACGGCCCCTGCATCGCGTCGGACGCGCTGTCCTGATGGAAGTCCTCGCTGTTCTGATCGACATCCAGCGCCGCATCGCCGCCGCCCGCGTCGATTTCGGGCAGGGAGGGCTCGGTGTCGAAATCGTCGCCTTCCGCGGCGGGCTCGGGGGTCGGCTCGCTTTCCTGCGCGCCGGCCTCGAGCAGCGGGTTCTTCTCGATCTCCTCGGCGATGAAGGTCTCGACCTCGAGGTTGCTGAGCGCGAGCAGGCGGATCGCCTGCTGCAACTGCGGCGTCATCACCAGAGATTGGGACTGCCTGAGGTCGAGGCGGGGCCCGAGCGCCATGGCTAGAGCTCGAAACTCTCGCCGAGATAGAGGCGGCGGACGTTCTCGTCGGCGACGAGGGCCTCGGGCGAGCCGGCGAACAGCACCTGGCCGCCGTAGATGATGCAGGCGCGGTCGACGATGTCGAGCGTCTCGCGGACGTTGTGATCGGTGATCAGGACGCCGATGTTGCGCGTCTTGAGCTGGACGATGAGGTCGCGGATGTCGGAGATCGAGATCGGGTCGATCCCGGCGAACGGCTCGTCGAGCAGCATGATCGAGGGATTGGCGGCGAGTGCGCGGGCGATCTCGCAACGGCGCCGCTCGCCACCCGAGAGCGCCATGGCCGGGGCGTCGCGGAGCCGCTCGATGTGGAATTCGGCGAGCAATTGCTCGAGCCTTTCCTCGCGCGCCTTGCGGTCGGGCTCGGCGACCTCGAGCACGGCCATGATGTTCTGGCTGACGCTGAGGCCGCGGAAGATCGAGGTCTCCTGCGGCAGGTAGCCGAGGCCGAGGATCGCGCGGCGGTACATGGGAAGGCCGGTTATGTCCTGTCCGTCGAGAAGGATGCGCCCCGAATCCGGCTTCACCAGCCCCATGATCGAATAGAAGCAGGTCGTCTTGCCGGCGCCGTTCGGGCCCAAGAGGCCGAGCACCTCGCCGCGGTCGACGCCCAAGGAGACGTCGGTCAGCACCGCCTTCTTGTCGTAGGACTTGGCGATCGAGACGACCGACAGGCCGTGGTCGACATCGCCGATCGCATCGTGCGGATCGGGCAGTTCGATGGCGAGAGTCTCGTTCATGGTCTTCGTGCTAGCCCCTTGGCCTCGTTAGGCGATTGGGCGCGCGGTCACAACTGGCAAGCTTTATGCATGGCCGAATTTGCGGGGTCAGTTGCTCTGCCGCCGCGGTACGGTGAACCGGCCGGTGACCCGCCCGCCGCCGTCGAGCACGGCACGGTGGGTATCGAGATCCAACACCAGGCGGCCGCCCTGCACATGGTTCGAGCCCTGATCGAGATTGACCCCGCCGATCATCGTCACGATGCCGCGGGGGAGATCGTAGATCGCATATTGGCTGCGCGCGGTTTCGCTCGGCGTGCGCAGGGTGACTCCGCCGCTCGCCTCGAGCCGCTGGATCTGGACGTCGCTGCCGCCGGCATAGACCACCGTCAGCCGCGCCGAGCGCAAAGTCATGCTGCCCTGCCGCGCCTCGACATTGCCGGAGAAGATCGCGCGGTTGGCCCTGTCCTGGACCTCGATCCGCTCGGCGCCGACGTCGACGGGAGCGCTCGTGTCGTGGCCCTTGAGGCCGGAACCGCTCTGGGCCAGCGCGGGGGCGACCGCGAGCAGCGGAAGAAGAGCAAAAAGCCGTTTCATTGTCCTGATCTGAGGCCCCCCTGGACGATATGCAAGCGGGCGCGGCCATTGAGCACGACTCGCCGGTCGGGAAGATTGACCTGCAGCTGGTCGGCGCTGAACCGGCCCATCGGCATTTGTCCCTCGACGCGGCCGCGGCTGACCAGCTGCTGGCCGCGCAGGTCGACGTCCACGTCGTGCGTGCCCATCCGGTAGCCGTCGGCGGCGGTGAACTGGATCGGACCGACCACCTGCACGCGGTCGCTGTCCATATTGTAGCGCGCTCGTCCCGCCTCGAGCCGCGCCGGGCCGGTGTCGAGCAGGATCTGCGCGTTCATGTCGGCGATCTCGACCACGGGGTTGGACGAGCGCTCCTGCACCGCGGCGCGCGCGTTGAGCACGAACGGGCGCCCCTGGTCGTCCTGGCCGCGATATTGGGCGGCGGCGACACGAAGCCGCTCGGGCGCCTTTTCCACCTCCTCCTTCTTGAGCAGGAAGCTGACCTCCTGCTTGTCCTCGAGCGGCGAAAAGAAGAGAAAGGCAAGAACGACGCCGATCAGCGCCGGCAGGCCGAGCTTGAGCGCCTTGACGACCTTGTCGTGGCTGCCACCCGGAACCGCCCAGCGGCGCTTGACCCTTCGTTCGTGGTCGGCAAGCTCAGACATGGGCGAAGATGTCCTGCTCGGCCCAGCCGGCCAGATCGAGCAGGGCACGGTGGGGCAGGAAATCGAAACAGGCCTGCGCGAGCTGGGTGCGCCCTTCGCGGGCGAGGCGTTCGTCGAGCTTCTCTTTCAGCGCATGAAGATGGCGCACGTCGGACGCGGCATAATCCTTCTGCGCGTCGCTGAGCTCGGGAGCGCCCCAGTCCGAGCTTTGCTGCTGCTTTGAGATTTCCTGGCCGAGCACTTCCTTGACCAAATCCTTGAGCCCATGCCGGTCGGTATAGGTCCGGATCAGGCGAGAGGCGGTCTTGGTGCAATAGCAGGGCGCCGCCATCACGCCGAGATAGGCCCAAATCGAGGCGAGATCGAAGCGCGCGAAATGATAGAGCTTGAGCCGGGCCGGATCGGCCAACACAGCCTTGAGGTTAGGCGCGTCATAGGCCGAGCCGCGCGCGAAGCGGACGAGATGCTCGTCCCCGCGACCGTCAGAGATCTGGACCACGCACAGGCGATCGCGGCCGAGTTGGAGGCCCATCGTCTCGGTATCGACGGCGACGGCGCCGGGGGCGAGCACGCCCTCGGGCAGGTCTTCTTCGTGAAAATGCACAGTCATCGCGCCCGAGATAGGCGAAAGGTCCCGCCGGCTCAATGGAGGCCGCCATTATGGTGCGGGCTTGATCGTCGCGCATCGGGCCGCCACAAAGCGGCAGCTTCCACGATCAAGGTCTCCCCTCCATGCCCGGTGGCCTCGCCGCACTGCTCGACGATGTCGCAGCCATCGCCAAGTTGGCCGCGGCCTCGATCGACGATGTCAGCGCAGCGGCCGGCCGGGCCGGGGTCAAAGCCGCGGGCGTGGTGGTCGACGACACGGCGGTCACTCCGCGCTACGTCACCGGCTTCACCCCGGACCGCGAGCTGCCGATCATATGGCGCATCGCCAAGGGCTCTCTGCGCAACAAGTTGTTGATCATCCTGCCCTTAGCGCTGGCGCTGAGCGCGTTGCTCCCCTGGGCGATCACGCCGCTGCTGATGCTCGGCGGCGCCTATCTCTGCTTCGAGGGGGCGGAGAAGGTCTGGCATGAGCTGGCGCACAGGGAGGAAAGCCTCGCCGAGCAGGCCGCCGAGCTGAACAGCGCGGATCATGAGCACGATATGGTGGTCGGCGCGATTCGCACCGACTTCATTCTCTCGGCCGAGATCATGGCGATCGCGCTGGCGGAGGTCGCCGTGGAATCGCTGGCGATGCGCGCCGTGATCCTCGCTCTGGTCGCGGTCGCGATCACGTTCGGCGTCTACGGCGCGGTCGGGCTGATCGTGAAGATGGACGATGTCGGCCTGCACCTTGCCGAGCGGCGCAATGCCGGCACCCGCGCGCTCGGCCGCGCGCTGGTCCACGCCATGCCGAAGGTGATGGCCCTGCTGTCCACGGTCGGCATCGCCGCAATGATCTGGGTCGGGGGCGGGATCATCGTCCACGGGCTCGAGGCGTTCGGTGTCGCGGGCCCGGCCCATCTGATTCACGATCTGGCTGCGAGCGCGGGCCATGCGGTCCCGGTGCTGCAGGGACTCATCGAATGGACGGTGGGCGCGGCCGGCTCCGGCCTGTTCGGGCTCGCCATCGGCGTGTTGATCGTGCTTGGCCTGAAGCTCGTCCCGCGCCGGCGCGTTCCGCAGCCGGCTGCCTGAGGCGCCGCGCAAAACTATCCACAGCCAAAAGCGCTCGCGGGGCTCGATTTTTTCCGCTATGTGAGTCGGCAGCGCGCCGACAGACGGTGCGAAGGCCGTTGCGCGCTTTGCCCGGCGCGGTGGTTTTAGACAGGGGACGGGCGTACGAAAGTAACTGAAGAAGATGGGTTTCGATAAAGGGCGCCGCGGCGAGCGCGGCGGGCGCGGCAGAGACAAGCGCGACGGCTTCGGCGACGACAATTTCAGTGGCGGACAGGAACGAGGCGGCTTCGGCGGCGGCGACCGTTTTGGCGGTGGCGGCGGCGGTTACGGCGGCGGCGGTGACCGCTTCGGCGGCGGCGGCGGAGGCGGTGGCTTCCGCGGCGGCGGTGGCGGCTTCGGTGGCGGCGGCGGCGGGTTCCGCGGCGGCGGTGCCGGCGGCGGTGGCGGCATGCCCCCGCAGGTCGTCGGCGAGGCCAAGGGCGTCGTCAAGTTCTTCAACGGCCAAAAGGGCTTCGGCTTCATCGTCCGCGACGATGGCGGCGAGGACGTGTTCGTGCACATCAGCGCCGTCGAGCAGGCGGGCCTCACCGGCCTGGCGGAAGGCCAACCGCTCGATTTCACGCTGGTCGATCGCGGCGGGCGAGTCTCGGCGACCGACCTCAAGATCGAGGGCGACCCGCTTCCGGTCGAGGATCGCGGTCCGCCGCGCGAGCGCGGCGGCGGTGGCCCGCAGCGCGAGCTGACCGGCGAGAAGGCTTCCGGCACGGTCAAGTTCTTCAACGCGACGAAGGGCTTCGGCTTCATCACCCGCGACGACGGCCAGCCGGACGCGTTCGTCCACATCTCTGCGGTCGAGCGGGCCGGAATGATCTCCCTCAACGAGGGCGACCGGATCGAGTTCGAGCTCGAGGTCGACCGTCGGGGCAAGACCGCCGCGGTCAATCTGGTGCCGATCCAGTAACCATCCTTCGGGATGATGAATCAGGCGGCGGCTCCATGGGCCGTCGCCTTTTTCATGCTTAGCGCCCCGTAAACCAGTTCCGGCGAGGAGCCGTCCACCTTTGCCGTTTACCAAGAGCGGCATGGAAAGCGTGCTCTTCGCGGCCCTTCTCGCGGCCGCATCGCCCTCCGCTCCGGTCGAAGACGCAAATGCGCTCGACCGGAGCTGCTTCGGCCTCATGGCCGGCCTCGCCGAGGATGACGACCCGCGGGTCCGATCCCTCGGCCGGGTCGCCGCGCAATATTTCCTCGGAAGGATCGACGCGGCGAACCCGGGCTTCGACCCTGCCTCCGTCGCCCCCCTTCAGGGAGACCACGGCGCGTTGCTGCGCCGCTGCGGCGACGCGATGCAGGCCGGCGGAACGGACTTCCGCGCGATCGGCCAGGCGCTTGCCGCGCCCGCTCGCCGCCCCGTCGTCTAGGTCGCCATCCGCTTCAGCGTCTCGACCGTGTCGGCCTCGGCGGCCGGCTTGTCGGTGCGGATTCGGCTGATGCGCGGGAAGCGCATCGCGAGGCCGGACTTGTGGCGCTTCGACAGGTGGATCGAATCGAACGCGACTTCGAGCACCAGCGTCTTTTCCACTTCGCGCACCGGGCCGAACCGGCCGATCGTGTGGTTGCGGACGAAGCGATCGAGCCATTTCAGCTCCTCGTCGGTGAAGCCGAAATAGGCCTTGCCCACCGGAAGCAGATCGCCCGCCTCGCTCCAGCAGCCGAAGGTGTAGTCGGAGTAATAAGAGGAGCGCTTGCCGCTGCCCCGCGCGGCGTACATCAGCACGCAATCGGCAACGAGCGGATCGCGCTTCCACTTGTACCACAGGCCCGTCTTGCGTCCGGCGAGATAGGGACTGTCGCGCCGCTTGAGCATCACGCCCTCGATCGAGGCGTCGCGGGCGCCGGCGCGGATTTCCTCCAGCGCTTCGAAGCTCTCCGCCTCGATCAGCGCTGACAGGTCGAAGCGCTCGGGATCGAGGCCGGCCGCGAACGTCTCGAGCCGGGCTCGGCGTTCGGTCAGCGGGAGCGCGCGCAGATCCTCGGCGCCGTCGAACAATAGGTCGTAGAGGCGGACGAACGCCGGATAGTCGCCTAGCATCCGCGCCGAGACGGTCTTGCGACCGAGCCGTTGTTGGAGCGCGTTGAAGCTCGCCGCCTCGCCGCCCTGGAACGCGCCCTTCACCAGCAGTTCCCCGTCGAGCACGCCGGGATGTGCGAAGGCCTCGGCGACGTCCGGGAAGGAGCCGGTGATGTCGTCGCCAGCGCGGCTGTAGAGCCGCGTCTCGCCGCCGGCATGGACGAGCTGGACCCGAATCCCGTCCCATTTCCACTCGGCCAGGTAGTCGTCCATCGAGACTCGCGCATCTTCGAGCGGATGGGCGAGCATGAACGGTCGGAAGACCGGCACGTCCCTCGGGTCGGGCTGGTCGGCGCGGCCCTCGGCCCAGTCGAAGATCGCCGCATAAGGCGGAGCGATGCCGTGCCACACCTCCTCGACCGCATCGACGTCGAGGGCGAACGCTTCGGCCAGCGCGACCTTGGCGAGCCGGGCCGAGATGCCGATCCTGAGCGCCCCTGTCGCCAGCTTGAGCAGGGCGAAGCGCCCCGAGACGTCGAGATGGTCGAGCATCGCGGCGAGCGCGCCCGGCGCTTGGGCCCGGCCCAGCGAAGCCAGCCGCTCGACCACATTGGACAGGCGCAACGTGCCGTCGTCGATGTCGCCCGGCCGGCCCTCCGGCGCCGGCCAGAGCAGCGATACGGTCTCGGCCATGTCGCCGACATAGTCGCGGCTCATGTGGAGCAGCACCGGATCGATGCGCTCTTCCGCGATGGCGCGTATCGCCGCGGGCTTCACCGCGGGGAGGTTGAGTTCACCAGTCAGCGCCGCCAGCGCATAGCCACGGTCGGGATCGGGCGTGCGCTTCAGGTAATCGCCGATCAGCTTGAGCTTGCCGTTGCGGGAGCGCGTGTAGACGAGCGCATCGAGAAGCTGCGAGAATTCGCGCATGATCGCCCTTTTCTTTCGCTAATGGAGCGGCCACGCAAGCATCATGACGCTACGACGCTTCGCGCTCATCCTCGTTGCATCGGGCCTTGTTCTCACGGCCTGGGCCTATTGGACCGCCGTTTCCGATCCTGTCGTGCGCGAAGCGGATGTCGGGCTGGTTGGCTGGCCAGAAGGCGCGCCGCCGGTGCGCGCGGTCCTCATCTCCGATCTCCACGTCGCCGGACCGGACATGCCCATATCGCGGCTGGAGCGGATCGTCGCCCAGATTAACGCGCTGCGGCCCGACATCGTGCTGATCGCCGGAGACTTCATCAGCGACAAGAGAATGGCGACTCATCATTACTCGCTGGCGGAAGCGATCGCGCCGCTCGCGCGGCTCCGTCCGCGCTTCGCCACAGTCGCCGTGCTCGGCAACCACGATTATTGGCGCAACGCCGCCGAAGCGAGGAAGGCCCTGCACGATGCGGGGGTGATTCTCCTCGAAAACAGCGCGATTCCGGTCGGTCCGCTCGCCGTCGGTGGTCTCGCCGATCCTTACACGAATCGCGACAATCCCGCCGCAACCCTGCGGCAGATGCGAGCGCTGCCCGGCGCTCGCGTGCTGCTCAGCCACAGCCCGGATCCGTTTGCCGACCTGCCCACCGATGTCGGCCTGATGCTCGCAGGTCACACGCATTGCGGGCAAGTCCGGCTTCCGTTCATCGGAGCGGTCAAGACGCTGTCCCGTTATGGCCAGCGCTATGCCTGCGGCCTGGTTCGAGAGAATGGCAAGGTGCTGGTCGTCACCGCCGGGCTGGGCACCAGCGGCCTCCCCCTGCGACTCGGCGCGGTCCCCGATCTGTGGCTGGTGCGGCTGGGGCCGGCGCCGCGTTAGGGCCGCCCGA
Source organism: Allosphingosinicella sp. (assembly GCA_035630915.1). GTDB lineage: Bacteria > Pseudomonadota > Alphaproteobacteria > Sphingomonadales > Sphingomonadaceae > Allosphingosinicella. The sequence goes on along the minus strand of DASQJU010000170.1, from coordinate 2,349 downwards.
GGGTTGCCGCGAACAGCGCGCCGACGCGGCGGCGATAGTCGTCGGTGAAGATCGAGCCCGTTGCGGCGTGGCCGACGCCCGGCAGGAGCCAGAGCGCTTTAGGCCCCGGCGCCGCTTCGTGGAAAGCACGGGTATCGCCGATCGTCGTGTTGCTGTCGGCGGTGCCGCCGACGATCAGCACCGGGCCGCGAAAGCGGCGGAGACCCTCGATCGGCGCGATCCGGCCAGGCGGAACGCCGTAGCGCGGCCAGCTCTGATAGCTCAACAGCGGCTCGCCCAGCCAGGCGAGCGGCTGGCCGGCGACGCGAGCAATGCGGTTACTGATCGCCCGGCGCAGGTCGGGATACACGGCCTGGAGCACCATCACCTGGACGGGCAGCGGCCCGCGGTCGCCGAGCAGCGCCGCCGCCCCTCCGAGCGAGGTGCCGATGACACCGACCCGCCGAACTGGATTGCCCGCGCGCAGGAAGTCGAGCGCTGCGGCGGCGTCGCGCGCTTCGTAGAGGCCGAAGGTGCGCGGCACGGCCTCCGAACCGCCATGCCCGCGAAAGTCGATCGCCAGCACCGCATAGCCAAGCCCGTTCAGCCAGAGCGCATGGCGGGTGAAGCTGGCGCGCGAGCTGTTGATACCGTGGAGGAGCAGCACGGCGGGCCCATCGATGCGGGCGCCGGGCCAAAAGCTGCCCTCTATATGGACGCCGTCGGCGGCGACGAGACGGACCACCCGGCCGGGCGGCGCTGGCGGCGCGATCGCCTCGACATACGGCCGGCCCGCCAACGATCCGAACCCCCAGGCGGCGCCCAGTCCGGCGATCATGAGGAGGGCGAGAACGATCAGGATGCGGCGCCGCTTCATCGCGCCTGACTGCCACAAATGCGGTTCAGGTCAATTGCAGCGCGTTCACCCCAACGACGAAGCCGGCGACCAGGAAAAGGCCCGCGACCGTCCAACGTATTCCGCGTAGCGGCACGGTGGTGGTGAAGCGGTCGGCCAGGGCGAGGGCGGGGAGGCAGGCGGCGAGGATCCCGGCGGTGGCTCCCGCCGCGGCGAGCGGTGCGCTGTCGAAGCGGCCGGCGAGCGCGAAGGTGAGAAACTGGGTGCGGTCGCCCATCTCGGCGGCGAGGCACAAGATGAAGGCGGCGGGCAGCGTCCAGCGCGCGGCCACACTTTCCTTCGCCTTACGCGGGATCAGCCCGGAGATGCCGGCGAAGAGCAAGGCGAGCGCGGTCATCAAAGTCATCGCGCGGATGTTGATCGTGGCCGCGATCCTGACGCCTGCCGCCGCGGCCACGGCGTTGCTCAGCAGGGCCGCGAGGACGAGGCCGGCGAAGACTTGCAGCGGTCGGCGGGTGGTTGCGGCGAGGAGGGCGACGATGAGCTGGGTCTTGTCGCCCCATTCGCCAAGGAAGGCGGCGACGAAGCTCGAGACCAAAGCCTCCATCTAGGCGCTGAGGCGGATCGAAACCGAGGCGAGCAAGGCCTCGCTCGCGGCGTCGTCGATCCGCTCGCAGCCGATCGCATCGCGAAGCCGGTCGAAATAGAGGGCGGCTGGGCAGTGCCGCGGCTGGGCGCGCACCGCCCGGTCGAGCGCGTCGCAGACGCAGACGACGGGCATGAGGCCGTAGGCGGCGGCGGTGGTCCGGATGCCGGCGATCCGCTGCGAGAAGTCGCGCACGTTCATCCGCGCAGCCGAGCGCTGCAGGCTGTCGAGCCGGTCGCAAAGCTCGGCCCGCACTACCAGCATCCCATCATGATCCGCGCGCATGGCTCACCCCATCTGCGTTGGCCTCTGCCGAGGAGGGATGCGCCTTTATGGTTACCGGATGGTTAAAGGTGCCGGCCTTGACAGAATCGGCCGCGCGGGGCAGAGGGCCACGCGCACGAGGCGGCGCAAGCGCCGCTTTATTTTTTCGCACCCTTATTTTCGAGAGAGGCTGTCATGGCCAAGCCGACCACGGTCAAGATCAAGCTCGTCAGCACCGCCGACACCGGCTTCTTCTACGTGACCAAGAAGAATCCGCGGAACATCACCGAGAAGATGACCTTCCGCAAATATGATCCCGTCGTGCGCAAACACGTCGAGTTCAAGGAAGCCAAGATCAAATAGCGTCCGAAGGATCGCTATTTGCCCTGAACCCGTTTTCAGGGCCCATGAACACCGCGGCACGAGATGCGGCCCGACCGTGTTCATGGATGCTGAAACAAGTGCAGCATGACGGCTAGGGGAGACCCGGAGCCTCTTCCCCATCCTCCTCCGGAGCGGCCTCAGCCTCGGGCTCGGCCGCGTCCGTCACGGGAGGCGGCTCATCGGCGATGGCTGGCGGCGATTCATCCGCCGAACCTTCTTC
>DASQJU010000169.1:0-2113 GCA_035630915.1 Allosphingosinicella sp. | reverse complement strand
CAGCCGGACATCGCGATCCTCGACTATTCGCTGCCCAAGCTGAACGGCTACGACCTCACCGTTGCGCTGAAGCGCGAGCTGCCGCGGATCGAGATATTGATCTACACGATGTACGACCGCGAGAGCCTGATCCTGGACGTGCTGCGCGCCGGCGCGCGCGGCTTCATCCTCAAGTCCGAGACCGAGGACCATCTGCTCGCGGCGATCTCGGCGCTGGCGATCCACCGCCCCTATTTCTCGGGCGGGGTTTCCGAGACGCTGCTCGAACAATTCCTCAAGACCAAGCCGCAGACCGCCCTCTCCGCCCTGACCCATCGCGAGCGCGAAGTCGTCCAGCTGATCGCCGAGGGCAAGATCAACAAGGAAATCGCCCGCCAGCTCGAGATCAGCGTCAAGACCGTCGAGACCCATCGCGCCACGGCGATGCACAAGCTGAAGCTGCGCACGACCGCCGAGCTGGTCCGTTACGCGGTGCGAAACTCCATCATCGAAGCATGAAGGAAGAGCGCTAGCGCCGTCGCCGGCCGGTGCCGCCGCCCTGGAATCGCTCGCGCAGAGCCTTGGCGAAGTCGCGCGAGATCGCGCGCGCCGTTTCGTCGGTTCCCAGCGTCGCCGGAATGTCGAGCGCGTCCGGCTCGCGCCGCCTGACGATGGCGGCCTGGAGCTGGCCGTTGCCGCCGTCGAACATCTCGAGCGCGATCAGCATCGAGCCGGTGAGCCGCCCTGGGCGTCCCGCCACGCTGCGCACCACGCTCGAGGCCATGCCGAGGGGCGTCGCCCGGGTCGCCGTGGCCACGCCGCCCATGGTCTTCTCCATGCCGATCAGGGTCACCCGCAGCCGCGCGGTGCCGGCAGCGGCGCGCCGAACGATCGGGCGAGCGCTCGCCAGCTCGCGGCGGAGGGCTTCGTCGAGGACCTGGGCGTAGCGCCGGCGGTCCGCCGAATCGATGTCCTCGAACTGCGAGTCCGGGCCGGAATAGACGACGACCGGCTCGATCATGATGTTGCGGAAGGCCGCGAGGTCGAGGCCGGGCTTCACATAGGTCCAGGATTCGCCGCGGTCGTGGCTCATTCGCGAGGCGGAGGAGAGCGCGGTCGGCGGGTGGTCCTCGGCCTGTCCGAACGCCGGCGCGGCCGGCAGCGCGAGCAAGATGGCGGCGAGATGAAGTCGCTTCATGTGCCCCTCTTTTCAAACAGCACCCGCCAGAAGAAGGCGCCGACCGCCCCACCGAGCAGGGGGGCGAGCCAGAACAGCCAGAGCTGGCTGAGCGCCAGGCCGCCGACGATCAGGGCCGGGCCCGTGCTGCGCGCCGGATTGACCGAGGTGTTGGTGATCGGAATGCTGATCAGGTGGATCAGGGTCAGCGCGAGGCCGATGGCGATCGGCTGGAAGCCCGCCTCGTTGCCCTGGCTGGTCGCGCCGAGGATGATGACCAGGAAGAAAGCCGTCAGGACCAGCTCGATCAGGAAGCCAGAGGTCATCGAATAGCCGCCGGGCGAGCCCGCGCCATAGCCGTTCTGGGCGAGCCCGGACGCGGCGAGATCGAAGCCCGGCGCGCCGCTGGCGACGAACAGGAGCAATATTGCCGCCAGGATCGCGCCAATCACCTGCGCGAGCGCATAGGGGCCCAGCTCGCGCGCCGGGAACCGCCCGGCGACGCACAGGCCGAGACTCACCGCCGGATTGAAATGGCCGCCGGAGATCGGACCGAAGGTATAAGCGGCGGTGAGGACCGTCAGGCCGAAGGCCAGAGCCACGCCGAGCAGGCCGATGCCCACGGCGGGAAAGGCCGCCGCGATGACCGCGCTGCCGCACCCGCCGAACACCAGCCAGAAGGTTCCGGCGCACTCGGCGAGCATTTTTTGCCACAGCTTCATGATCGCCTCCCGCAATCCCGTGAGTGCATTGAAGCGGATCGGGGCGGCTGCGAATCGGGATAAACCCGCAAATTGTGCGGTTCGGCCGCTAGCCCGCGTCTGCGGCCGCGGCCGGCGCCGGTTCAGCCGGGCGTCGGGTCACGGGCAGCGAGAAGGCGACGCAGGCGCCGCCGGCCGGAAGATCCTCGGTCCAGATCCGCCCCCCATGGGACTCGATGATCGTACGGGAGATGGA
>DASQJU010000168.1:0-6031 GCA_035630915.1 Allosphingosinicella sp. | reverse complement strand
ACGGCCATGACCGATCGGGAGCAGGACGAGGCGGAGATCGGCGCCGCGGTCGACGAAATCTATGCGATGATCTCGGGGCCGAAAGGACCGCGCGACTGGTCGCGCCAGGCGAATTGCTTCCATCCCGAGGCGCGCCAGATCCGCACCTTCATCGACGCCGACGGGCGGTCGGCATGCAAGATGATGGGCCTCGACGAGTACGCGCGCGACACCACGCCTTTCTTTGCCGAGAACGACTTTTACGAGGTCGAAATCGCCCGGCGGATCGACCTGTTCGGCAATATCGCCCATGTCTGGAGCGCCTACGAAGCTCGCACGTCGCCGAACGACGAGCAGCCGGAGCGGTGCGGGATCAACTCCATCCAGTTGTTCAAGGACCCGGATCGCGGCTGGCGGATCATTCACATGATCTGGGACAATGAGCGCGATGGCGTGAAACTGCAGGACTGATTCGGGCTTGCCGCGCGGGGCGGAGCGTTGCATGTGCTTGATTCCTAACCGTGGGGGCGCGGCCGGGCCTTTATTCGCAACCCTCGGGAGACTCCCATGAAGACCTCTGTTCTCGCCGCCGCGGCCTTCGCCGCGCTCGCCGCTCCGGCTTTCGCGCAGCCCGCGCCCGCGCCCGGCGCCTCGCCCTTCCCGATGAGCCGTGCCTCGGTGCAGCAGCAGATCCAGGGCCGCTTCGGCACCCGCGACGCCAACCATGACGGCTTCCTCGACAGCGCGGAACTCGGCACGGGCGCGGCGATGGCGCTTGGGCGGCTCGACGCCGATCATGACGGCAAGGTCTCGCTGGCCGAGGTGAATCAGCGCACCCTGGCCGATTTTGACCGCGCCGACGCCAATCATGACGGCTCGGTGAGCGAAGCGGAAGCCGAAGCGATGATGGCCGCCGCCCCGCCGCCGCCTCAGCCGCAGGGCAATTAGGAGGCGCGTCGCCGACGCGCGGTCGATGTGAGAAAAATGGTCGGGGCGACTGGATTCGAACCAGCGACCCCCACACCCCCAGTGTGATGCGCTACCAGGCTGCGCTACGCCCCGACCGGCGAGTACCCGAAGGCACCCGAGGCCCGGCCCTGTAGGCGGGAGACCCCTCGAAGGCAAGCCGCCCCGGTTCGGCCGTCGGCTTGCCTTGGCAAGTCCCCGCGCCCATGTTAGGCGCACCGCGCTTTTCCAGGTCGCGCGCCTTCGCGCCGCGCCTCTTTCCCAGGTAGGAACCAATGTTCGAATCCCCAGCCTTTGCACAGGCCACCAGCACCGCCGCCAGCGCCCCGCCCGCCTGGGTGACGTTCGCGCCTTTCGTCCTCATCTTCGTCATTTTCTATTTCCTGCTGATCCGGCCGCAGCAGCGGCGCATGAAGCAGCACCAGGCGATGCTGGGCCAGGTCAAGCCGCGCGACATGGCGGTGACCACCGGCGGCCTGATCGGCAAGGTGACCAAGGTCGACGAGGCGGAGATCGAGCTCGAAATCGCCCAGGGCGTCCGCGTCCGCGTCGTCAAGTCGATGCTCAGCGACGTGCGCCCGCACGGCGCCAAGGCGGCGAACGACTAAAATGCTGAATTTCCCGGCCTGGAAAGTGTGGGGCATCACGCTGCTGTCCGCGATCTGCGTCCTACTCGCGGTGCCGAGCATGATCCCGCCGAGCGCCTATCCGAACCTGCCGCCGTTCGCGCAGCGGATTCGCAACGCGATCCACGTCAATCTCGGCCTCGATCTCGCCGGCGGCAGCCATCTGCTGCTCGAGGCGGATACTTCCGATCTCGGCCGTCAGCGCCTCGAGGCGATGGAAGACGTGATCCGCGGCGAGATGCGCCGGGAGAGAATCCAGATTGCCGAGGTCTCGACCAGCGGCGGCCAGTTCAGCTTCCTGGTCAGCGATCCCACCCGGCTGGAGACCGCCAGCCAGAAGGCGAACGAGCAATCGAGCGCCACCATCGGTCAGCGCGACTGGGACGTCAGCGTCTCGGGTAACCGGATCACCATGCGGCCGACGGCGGCAGGGCTCGACCGCGCCACGGACCAGGCGATGGAAGTCGCCCGCGACGTTATCGACCGCCGAATCAACGCGCTCGGCACGCTCGAGCCGACGATCATCCGCCAGGGCTCGAACCGGATCATGGTCCAGGTTCCCGGCCTGCAGGACCCCGAGGCGCTCAAGCGCCTGATCGGGCGCACCGCGCGGCTCGAGTTCAAGCTGGTCGACGCCAATGTCGGGGCGGAGCAGCTCCAGTCCGGCCGGGCGCCGATCGGCAGCCAGATCCTGCCTTATGCCGAAGGCGGGCCGAACGCGCGCATCGCCGTCAAGCGCCGCGCGATCATCACCGGCGACATGATCGCCGACGCCTCGCAGGGATTCGATCAGCAGGACGGCCGGCCGATCGTCCAGATCCGCTTCGACGGAAACGGCAGCCGCCGCTTCGCCCGGGTGACTCAGGAGAACGTCAACAAACCGTTCGCGATCATCCTCGACAACATCGTCATCTCGGCGCCGAACATCGAGGAGCCGATCCTCGGCGGCACCGCGCAGATCCGCGGGAGCTTTACCGTCGAGACCGCCAACCAGCTCGCCATTTCGCTGCGCTCGGGCCGCCTGCCGGTCGAGCTGCACGTGGTCGAGGAGCGCACCGTCGGCCCCGATCTCGGTGCCGACTCCATCTATTGGGGCGTCATCGCCAGCATCGCGGCGACCTTGGCCGTGATCTTCTTCATGCTGATCACCTACGGCCGTTTCGGCGTCTACACGACGGTCGGCCTGATTCTGAACGGCCTGATGATCCTCGGCATCATGGCTTTGTTCAACGCGACTCTGACGCTGCCCGGAATCGCCGGCTTCGTGCTGACCATCGGCGCAGCGGTCGACGCCAACGTGCTGATCAACGAACGCATCCGCGAAGAGCAGAGGCGCGGTCGCCGCCTCCACGACGCGCTGGAGACCGGCTACAAGGAAGCACAGACCGCGATTTTCGACGCCAACATCACCAACGTCATCGCCGCCGTTCTGATGTACGTCTTCGGCTCCGGCCCGGTCCGCGGCTTCGCCGTGGTGCTGATGATCGGCATCATCACCTCGGTGTTCACCGCCGTCAACGTGACGCGCATGCTGGTCGCCCTCTGGGTCCGCCGCGCGCGGCCCAAAGAACTGCACATTTAAGGAGCGCGTTCATGCGCCTGCTGAAGCTCGTCCCGGACAACACCAACATCGATTTCATGAAGTGGCGGAACATCGCCCTCATCCTGTCGATCGTCGTCACCGTCGCCTCGATCGCTCTGGTCTTCACCCGCGGCCTCAACTGGGGCGTGGATTTCGTCGGCGGCCAGAGCGTGCGCGTGACGTTCGCCCAGGCGCCGAATCTCGATCAGCTGCGCAGCCGGGTGAGCGGGCTCGGTCTCGGCGAGGCGAGCCTTCAGGAATTCGGTGCGCCCAACGTCATCGCCATCCGCATGCCGCTGCCCGAAGGCGGCGAGACGGCAGCGACCCGCGCCGCGACCCAGGTCCGTTCGGCGATCACCGCGCTGCATCCGGAGGCCCGGTTCGACGCCGTGGAAACGGTCTCCGGCAAGGTCTCAGAGGAATTGCTGCGCTCCGGTGCGCTGGCCATCGCCTTGGCGATGTTGGGGATCGCCATCTACATCTGGCTGCGCTTCGAATGGCAATTCGGCGTCGGCGCGCTGGTCACCCTGTTCCACGACGTGTGGATGACATTGGGCTTCTTCTCGCTCACCCAGCTCGAGTTCAACCTCAACGTCGTTGCCGCGATCCTGACGATCGTCGGCTATTCGCTGAACGACACGGTCGTCATCTACGATCGCATCCGCGAGGATCTGCGCAAATATCGCAAGATGGAGATCGTGCCGCTGATCAACACGTCGCTCAACGAGACGCTGTCGCGCACGATGGTCACCAGCGTGTCGATCCTGCTCGCGCTGCTGGCGCTGCTGCTGATCGGGCCCGACGTGATCTTCGGACTGACGATCGCCATCTTCATCGGCATCTTCGTCGGCACCTATTCGTCGATCTACATCTCCTCGCCGATCCTCGTCTGGCTGCGGGTCAATACGGGCAGCTTCCTGCCCAAGGACCCGGTCAGCCGCTCGGGCCGTGGGCCGCGCAACGAAAGCTTCGATGGCGCCCGCGTTTGAGCGGACTCCACCGGCTTCCGGACCGCTCGTCCAGGGCTTCGCCGGGCGCGGCTTCAGGATCGACGGGATCGCCTATGAAGGCGCGCTCCTGACGCCCGAGCGGGCGACCGCCTGGGATGCGCCGTCGCTCGCGGACCTTTCCCTGTCCGACGTCGAGCTGGTGCTGGCTGCCAATCCCGAATTCCTGCTGCTCGGCACCGGCGCGATGCAAGGCTTTCCCCCGCGTGCCTTCGTTACAGCGCTCGAGGAACGGGGGATCGGGGTCGAGGCGATGGACAGCCGCGCCGCCGCCCGCGCCTGGGCCATGCTGCGCGGCGAGGGCCGCTGGATCGCCGCCGCCCTGATGCCGCTCTAGCGCACCAGGCCGGCCAGATGGTCGCGCAGCTCGGCCGCGTTGCGGTCCCAGCTGAAGCGCTCCGCCGCCTTGCGCACCTCGGCGGGATCGGGCTGATCCGCGAGCAGTTCGCCGACCGCCTGCGCGACGGCACCTTCATTGCGGGTCACGAGGCGCCCGGCCTCGGGCCGGTCGATCGCTTCGCGCGCGCCGCCGACGTCGCAGGTCACCACCGGCGTGCCGCAGGCGAGCGATTCGACCCAGACATTGGCGATCCCTTCGAAAGCCGTCGGCAGGACCATGACATCGGCCGCCGCGAGCAGGCCGGGCAGCTCTTCGTGCGGCCGGCTTCCGAGGAAGCGCACCCGTTCCGCCACGCCGCGCTCGCGCGCGAGTCGCTCGAGCTTCGGCCGGTCGGGGCCGCCGCCGACGATCAGCAAGACGGCCTGCGGTATCCGCGCGAGGGCTGCGATCGCCACCGCCTGCCCCTTGCGCGGGATCAACGCGCCCGCGGTGACCAGCAGCGGGCCGGTCACGCCGAGCGCCTGCTTGGCGGCGGCCCGGTCGCCGGGGCGGAAGCGGTCCAGGTCGATCCCGGTCCGGTGCACCTTCACCTTGGCTGGATCGATCCCCAGCAACGCCATGTCTCCGCGCAACGCCTCGCTGACCGCGAGCAGCCCGTCGGCTGCGGCCGCCGCCTCGACGATCTGCCGGGCAATGGCCGGGCGCTTGCCCCAATGATCGATGTCGCCGCCGCGCGCCTTGATCGAAAAGGGCGCGCCGAGCGCGCGCGCGAGGCGCATGGCGACCGGCCCGTCGGGCCAGAAGAATTCAGCGTCGATCACGTCGAACGGAAAGCGTTCCTGGATTTCGCCGATCATCGGCATCAGCGCTTCGGCGATGGCCCGCGCCGTCCGCGATTGGCCGAACCACGGCGCGACCCGGTAGCGCGGGCGATGGACGATCAGGCCGTTGCGTACTTCCCGTTCGGGAAGCGCACGCAGATCGTTGTAATGGGGATGGCGCGCAAGCGGCCCCGCGGGCAGGCCGATCGGCGCCACCACTTCGAGCGCCACGCCCTCCACCGCCGCCAGCCCCTGCGCCTGCCGCTCGACGAACACGCCCAGCGTCGGGCGCGCGCCGCTGGGGAAGAGCGTGGCGAGGGTGAGAACGCGCAGCATCGCTGGCGCCATAGCAAATCGAGGGTTAAGGACGCGCGCATTAAACACGGGTTCATCGCCCCGGCGCTCAGATGCGACGAGGCCGCTTGGCCTCGCCCCGACCCTCCGCTAAGAAGCCCGCCATGCAGATCAAATCCCGTGCCGCGATGCTCGTCGCGATCGTCGCTATTCTCGTCCCTCTCAGCGCTTGCGCCTCGTTCGGCGGCGGGGGGCGGACGAAGGCCGACACTCGTTATGTCGCGCGCGACGTCAACACGCTCTACAACGCGGCGTGGGACAGGATGCGCCAGGGCAATTACGCCCAGGCCGCCATCATCTTCGACGAGGTCGAGCGCCAGCATCCCTATTCGATCTGGGCCCGCCGCGCGCAGCTG
>DASQJU010000167.1:0-63246 GCA_035630915.1 Allosphingosinicella sp. | reverse complement strand
AAGTTCATCGCCATGCCGAGCAGCAGTGCGAACAGCATGACCGGCGCGCCGTAATGCTGGGAGAGGAAGGTCGCCGCCGCTGCGATGACCAGGCTGGCGACGAGGCCCGGCGCGAGCTGGCGCGGCTTCTCGAGCAGGGCGGGGAGGCGCATCAGCCCTGGGCCGCGCTGGCGGCGAGGTCGGCCGGATAGGAGCGGCGGCCGATCCAGAAGATGATCGCGGCGGCGACGCACGGCACCGGCAGCACCGCCAGCGCACCCGCGAGGCCCCAGGAGTCGGCGAGCCGGCCGGTGAGGATCGGCCCCGCCGCCAGCCCGAGCGCGTTGTTGGCGACGGTCAAGGTGGCGAAGGCGCTGCCGTGGATACGTAGTGGCGTCAGATTGGCGACCATCGCCCCGGCGGGTCCGCTGGTGGCCGCGGCGAAGAACATGCCAACGGCGAGCGCCGCAAGCTGCAACGGGCCCGGCGGCAGGGCGAAGGCGATGAGCAAGGCGGTTGCGCACAGCAGGCTGCAGGTGAAGGCGAGCGTATATTTGGCGGACGGGCGCCGCCGCGACAGGCGATCGCTGAGCATCGCGCAGAGTACCATGCCGGCACCGCCGGCGAGAAGGAACATCGCGGCGCGCACCGCCGCGGCGCTGACGCTGAGGCCGTAATAATCATGGAAATAGGTGGGGAGCCAGGCCGGCAGAGCGCCCCCGACGTAGAGCTGGAGTCCACTGCCGACATAGGCGCAAATGAGCGCGCGCCGGGCGAACAGGAGCTTGAGCGAGGGCCGGGCGCCTTCCGACCTTCCGGGCGCGTTGCCGAGCCGCTCGGCCAGCGCGTTCGTCCGCCGCTGCTGCACCACGAGCGGGTAGACAAGGGCGAGGGCGAGGCCGCCGATGGCGATGGCGACGAAGGCGGTCCGCCAGCCATAGATATCCGCGATATAGCCACCGAGGCCGACGCCGAGAACCTGGCCGACAAGGCCGCCCGCCATGAAAGCGGCGGCGAGCGTGGCGCGCATCGACTTGGGAAAGACGCTGACGACGACGGCGATGCCGACGCTGCCATAGGCGGCCTCGCCGATGCCGACGAGGAGCCGACCGGCGAACATCGCCTCGTAGGATTTGGCCATGCCGCAGACCAGGGTGGCGATGCTCCACAGCACCGCCATCAGGGTGATCGAGCGGATCCAGCCCCAGCGGTCGGCAAGCAGGGACAGCGGGAAGGTGAGCAGGCCGACCATCAAGGCGACGACGCCGCTCAGCGCGCCAAGCTGCGTGTCGCTGAGCGCCCATTCCGCCTTCAGCAGCGGAAAGACCGCATTGAGCACCTGACGCGCCATGTAATCCGAGATGAGCAGGCCGAAAGTGAGGGCGAAGACCACCCAGGCATAGGCAGCCGGCCGGGGTGCAGCGCCCGGCCGGTCCCCACCCGCCTGCTCAAGGGATATTGCGGTCATCCCGCCCTTAGGCCGCGTAGCGCACGGGCAGCGCGCGCTGGCCGCGCTCGCGGTTCGGCGGCATGCCGAGCTTCGCCAGCGTTTCCTCGACGCTGTTATACTGGACGCCGATCTTGTAGATTCCGCGGGCCTCCTGACAGGTCGCGACCTCGCGGCCGAGCTCGCGCGAGATGCGCACGAGCTGCTCGACCTGCTGAACCGAGGTGATCTTGCCGCCGTCGGGGCCGTAGAGCGTGTCCTCGTTGCCGCAGCGGGCGTGCATGCCCATGGCGATCGCCATCGTGTTGAGCGGCAGGACGCTGCGCATCACCGATTCCGCGGTGATCGTCGAGCCGTCCGGGGCGCGGCGGATGAACTCCATGAAATTGTTTGGATTGGGGCCGTCGAAGCCGCCGCCGATGCCGATCCAGGTCAGGTTGAGCGGCCCCTTGTAGAGGCCGCGACGGACGAGGCGCTCGACCGTCTCGAGATCGGGCATCTTGGTCAGCTGGAAATGGGGCTGGATGCCGGCGCCGGTCAGGCGGCGCAGATGCTCCTCGACCCATTCCGGGCCCGCCGGAACGATCATCTCGCGATAGGCGCGATAGGTCTCCGGATTGGCGAGGCTGGTCGGGCCGTATTCTTCCTCGGTCATCAGGTCCATGATGTTGAACTGCGAGGTGTTGACGGCGATCGTCACCTGGTCCGGCTTGGGCTCGAGATCGGCGAGCATGTGGCGGGTGTCGTCCGACAGCCACTTGGCCTCGGCGCCCTCGCCCTCGGGCGCGAAGGAGATCGAGCCGCCGACCTGGAGGATCAGCTCGGGCACGCGCGCGCGGATCATGCCGAGCAGCTCGTTGAACTTGGAGAGGCGCTTCGATCCCTTGCCGTCCAGCTCGCGGACGTGGAGGTGAAGCACGGTGGCGCCCGCATTGTAGCAGTCGACCGCTTTCTGCGCCTGCTCTTCCATCGTCAGAGGGATGTCCTCCGGGAAGTCGGAGACCTCCCATTCCGGCCCGTAGGGGGCGACGGTGATGACCAGCTTGTCCTGGGTTTCCGGAAGCAGGGAATCGTCGAGAAATTGCATTGTTATTGCCTCCTGCGAGGGTGAAAATAAGGGTTTAGTAGGGTCGGTCGCCGACGATCCCGGCCCGTTCCATCTTCCTGACCGCCGGCCAGTAGTCCATCACCGCATAGTGCTGCGTGCAGCGATTGTCCCAGATGGCGACGCTGTTCGGCTGCCAGCGCCAGCGCACCTGATATTCGGGGATGGCGGCGCGCCCGATCAGATAGCTGAGCAGGTTCGCGCTGCCGGGCGCGAAATCCTGGCCGTAGCGCACGTTCGCGCTGGTGTGGAAATTGGTGAAATGAGTGGTGAAGCCGCTGACGAACAGCACCTTCTCGCCGGTTTCGGGATGGGTGCGGACGACCGGATGCTCGGCGTCGGGATATTGCGCCTTGAGCGCGAGGCGCTGCTCGATCGGCATGCGCGCGCCGAACGTCGCCTCGATCGAATGGCGCGCCCTCAAGTCCGCAATGGTCGCTTTGATATGGTCGGGCAGCTCGTCATAGGCCCGGGCCATGTTGGCCCAGATCGTGTCGCCGCCGACGGCCGGGCCCTCGACGCAGCGCAGCACCGCGCCCATCGGCGGGATCTCCCGCCAGGTTGCGTCGCAATGCCAGGCATTTTCGAAATGGTCCGCCGGGGAATCCATGTCCTTGTAGATGCGGACGAGGCCTGGATGTTCGGGATCGCTGCCGACCACGGGATGGCTTTCGAGCTCGCCGAACCGCTGGGCGAAGGCGACATGATCGGCCGCGCCGATCGCCTGGTCGCGCAGGAACAGCACCTTGTGCTTCAGCAGCTGCTCCTTGATCGCGCCGAACAAATCGTTGTTCCACGCCGCCTCGGCCAGGTCGACGCCGGTTAGCTCGGCGCCGATATGGGTGGTCAAGGGCTCGACGCGCATCACCAACCTCCCGTCAGACCGCGAAGATCGAGGAGCCGGTGGTCTTGCGCGCCTCGATGTCCCTATGCGCCTGGACCGCGTCCTCGAGCCGGTAGCGCTGGTTGATCTCGATCCGGATGCGGCCCGCCGCGACATGTTCGAATAGCTGGCCGGCAAGATCCGCGCGCTCGGTCGGATCGGCGATATAGTCGGCGAGCGCCGGGCGAGTGACGTAGAGCGAGCCCTTCATCGCCAGCTGGAGTGCGTCGATCGGCGGAACCGGGCCCGAGGAGGTGCCCGCGCAGACGAGGAGTCCGCGCCGCTTGAGCGAGGCGAGCGAGCCTTCGAACGTGTCCTTGCCGACGGTGTCGATCACCAGCGGCACGCCTTCGCCGCCGGTCAACTCGCGCACTCGGGAAGGGACGTCTTCCTGGCCGTAGAGGATGATCTCGTCGCAGCCGTGGGCCATCGCCAGCGCGGCTTTCTTGCCGTTCGAGACGGTGCCGATCACGCGCAGCCCCAGGATCTTCGCCCATTGCGAGACGATCAGCCCGACTCCGCCGGCGGCGGCGTGGAGCAGGATCGTGTCGCCGGCCTTGAGCCAGGGGCAGATGCGCAGCAGAAGGTAGGAGGCGGTGAGGCCGCGCATGGTCATCGCCGCGGCGGTCTCGCATTCGATCGAATCGGGCAGCTTGATCAGGCTGCCAGCCGGCATGACGCGCTCGGTCGCGTAAGCGCCGAGCGGGCTGCCGGTATAGGTCACGCGGTCGCCCGGGGCGAAGCCGGTGACGCCGTCGCCGACGGAGTCGATCACCCCGGCAGCTTCGACGCCCATGCCGTTCGGCACCGGCACCGGGTAATAGCCCATGCGGAAATAGGTGTCGGCGAAGTTGAGCCCGATCGCCTCGTGGCGGATGCGGACTTCGCCCGGGCCGGGCGCGCCGACCTCGACCTGCTCGACGCGAAGCACCTCGGGCCCTCCGGCCTCATAAAATCGAACTGCGGTTGCCATGTGAATCCTGTTCCTGAGGAACTCGGGATTACCGCCGATTGCGGTTTCGGATTTAACCGTTCATGACACTAACTTCCGATCTCATGACCTTGGCCGAAATGGGAGGCATGATCATGGCTGAGCTCGTGCGGGTTGCGGCGCTGACCGGCTATTTCGATGTTGCGGGGCAGCTGGGCCTCGACCCCTTGCCGCATCTGCGCGCGGCTGGCCTCAGCCGGGCCATGCTGCTCAGCCCGGAGCAGGTGATCCCTGCGCGCTCGGCCATCGCCTTGCTCGAATCCAGCGCGGCCGCTTCCGGCTGCCCGACCTTCGCGCTGCGCATGGCGACCTGCCGCAGCCTCGCGGATCTCGGGATGATCAGCCTGCTGATCGCGCACCAGCCGACGCTGCGCGCCGCGCTCGCGATCATGGCCCAGAATCGCCACCGGATGAATTCCACGCTCGTCCTCAGCGTTGACGAGCATCCCGGCGCCGTCGTGTTGCGCGAGGATTTTGCGCTCGATCCGCCGGTCCATTCGCGCCAGGCCTCGGACCTCGCCCTCGGAGTCCTGGCGCACATGTGCGCGTCGGTGCTCGGCCCGGGATGGCACGCGGAAAGCGTCTGCTTCACCTATTCCCGGCCGGAACCGCGCGAGCTGGAGGTCTATCGGCAGCTGTTTCGCTGCCCGGTCCATTTCGACGCCGAGCTCAACGGCATGGTTCTCGATCCGGCCCATCTGGACCGGCCCAATCCGCGCGCCGAACCTGCCCTGGCGCTCCATGCGGGCACCCTGATCGAGTCGGTCATGGCCGCGGATCGGCGGACTCTGACCCAGGAGGTGGAGCATGCCGTGCTGATGCTGCTCCCCACGGGCGGGGCCTCCATCAAATCGGTTGCGCTCGCGCTCGGGCTGAACCTCAGGACGCTCCAGCGCGGTCTCGACGCCGACGGCACGAGCTTTACCGACATCCTGGAGCGGATCCGCTCCCAGCTCGCCCAGCAGCATCTCGCCAACCCTAGGATGCGGCTCACCGATATTGCCGACGTGCTCGGCTATTCTTCGCTCGGCGCCTTCACCCGCTGGTACACACAGACCTTCGGCGTGCCGCCCTCCCTTGCGCGAAAGTCGCTGCCGGCCGCTTCGAGGCCGGCGCCCGTTCAGAGCTGAACCATCCGGTGGCGCGCGGCGTAGAGCGCGAGGTCGGCCGAGGACTTCGCGCCGACCTTGCGCATCGCGGAGCTGCGGTGGGTTTCGATGGTCTTGACGCTGACCCCCAGCATGGAGGCGATCACCTTGTTGCTGTTCCCTTCGGCGACGAGGGTGACGACCTGGCGCTCGCGCGGGCTCAGCTGGACCGGATCGAAGCTGGCGTGGGTGTTCAAATAGGATTCGAGCAGCCGCTCCGAGACGTGGGCCGCGAAATAGGGCTGGTGCCGCGCCAGCGCCCGCAGCGCCTCCATCAGCTTGTCGTCGCATTCTGACTTGAGAACATAGGCGCGCGCGCCGACACGCAGCGCGTCGGAAACGATCCCTTCATTGTCGTGCACTGTCAGAAACAGGATTTCGGCCTCCGGCACGATTCTGCGCAGCTGGACCGCGACGTCGATCCCGCCGATCCGGGGCAGCGAGATGTCCAGCACCACGATGTCCGGTCTCGTCTCTCGGGCAAGGTCCAGTGCCTGGGGCCCGTCGTCGGCCTCGCCGCATACCGTAAAGGCCGGATCGTCGGTGATCATCGAGATGATCCCGCGCCGGACGATCAAGTGATCGTCGACGACCATCACCTTCTTCGTCTCATACGCCTGTCCGTCGTGACTGATCATCGACGTACGTCGCAGTGAAGAGAGATTTCCCTGGTCGTTCTCGCCCCCTGTCATTGGAGCCACGCACACGGACCGCCGCCCGCCTTCACTTGCGGTCCGCCGGTGCCCATTGTCGGGATCGAGGGACCTCGCGCTATCGGGGAATCACCCCAAAGACCGCGATGGAAAAGCGGGATCGAGTCGCGGGTCGTCCGGGTGCGGCGCCGAAGAGTCGGGGGTCCGCGGGCGAAACGCTGAGGCGCCCTAGGGAGAAGGCCCCCAAGAATACCTAGGGGCTTACCCGAATACCCTAGGGAAGCTTCTCGACGCTACAAACCCTTATCGGATGGCAAAAAACAAAGGAGGTCGTGGAACGCTTGGGGGGGAGGGCAAGCCCGGACGCGAGGCGGCGTTTTGAAGCCTCGGCATCTGCCATGATCGGGAAGGGAATTGGCTGATGGATCAAGGGTTTTCCGCGCATTTCGCCCGTGACGGGCACGATGCGCCGCTATTGAGAGCGGTCGAGTCGTCGGTCGATACGCGCGCCGAGAAGCGGGCCTTGTTCCGGCTTCTCGCGCGGGTCGAGGAAATGGAGCGGCATCGCATCGCCCGGGACCTGCACGACACCACCGCCCAGGATCTCGTTGCCATCAATCTCAATCTCAGAAGGCTGGGCAGGCATTGCCGGGCGGCCGCCACGCGGGAGCTGCTCGACGAAACCTGCGCGCTGATCGATCAGACCCAGAACGATCTGCGCACTATGAGTTATGTGCTTCATCCGCCTCCCGTTTCGGATGGAGGACTCGGCGCCGCGCTGGAGGCGATGGTGCGCGGACTGGGCAAGCGGGCTCGGTTCCACGTCCGGTTCGAATCCAACATTCGCGGCCGGCTTCCTGCCGAGATCGAGGAAGCGCTCTACCGAGTCGCGCAGGAAGCGCTGATCAATGCCGGACGGCACGCCAACCCCAGCTTCGTGGCGATCCGCTGCAACCGGATCGGGGAGCGGATCGAGCTCGAAATCGAGGACGACGGCGTCGGCTTCGATGCCGGCGGCGAGGCGGCGATGCTCGGGGTCGGGCTCCGCTCGATCCAGGCGCGCGTGGCGGACATCGGCGGTGGCCTCGATATCAAGCCCGGAGCGGCCGCCGGCACCCTGATCCGCGTCAGCGTCACGCTGGAGCGGGGGGATGCGGACGAGGCGGCGTGATGCCTAGGGTCCCCTACCGGGAATCCCCATGCGCTTTCCTCGGGGTTTTCTCCTGACTCTTTGGGGTTGGGCCCGATGGGACCGCCGCGGGGAACATGGTCAGACTCGCATTGCACAACAAGGGAGATTTGTCAGATGCGCCTTGCCCCGGCCGCGCCGGCTTTCGCCGCGCTTCTTCTGCTCGCCGGCGGCGCTGCCGCCCAGGCCCCCCGAACAACCGCGCCGACCGCTACGGCGGCGCCGGCAAACCAACGCGATCCGGAGGCGATCAGTGCGCTGGAGCGGATGGGCGATCATCTGCGCACGATCATGACCTTCGGCGTCACCGGCGACATCACCACCGAAGAGGTGCTCGAGACCGGCCAGACGATTCAATATACGGGGGCCATCGACCTGATCGCGCAGCGCCCCGGCCATCTGCGCGCCAATCTCGATTCGACGCGCAAGCGCCGGCAATATTTCTATGACGGGCGGACGCTGACGATCTGGGCGCCGCGCCAGGCTTATTATGCCACGGTCCAGGCGCCGCCCAGCATCAAGGAGATGCTCGAAGCCGCAGCCAATCGGCTCGGCCTCGTCATTCCCTTCGTCGACCTGTTCGAGTTCGGCGCCAATCCCGAGCTGACCCAGCGCCTGACCTCGGCGATGGTGATCGGCGTCGAGGCGATCGACGACAAGACCTGCACCCATTATGCGTTCCGCCAGCCGGACGTCGATTGGGAGATCTGGATCGAGACCGGCGATGCGCCTTTGCCGTGCATGTACCGGATCACCGATCTGCGCGATCCGGCCCATCCCGATTATCAGGCGCGGCTGACCTGGGATCTCAACCCGACCATTACGCCCGAGACCTTCACCTTCGTCGCCCCCGAGGGCGCCGATCGTATCCCCGTCGCAACAACCGCCCTCGCCCAGGGAGACCGTCCATGAGCAAGTTCAAGCTTTCCAGCTTCTTGATCGCCACAGTTGGCGTTCTCTCGATCGTCGCCGCCACCACGGCCGACGCACAGCGCGGGCGCGGCGGTGGGGGGGGCGGACGTGGCGGCGGCGGGATGAGCCGCGGCGGCGGCGGCGGTGGCGGCTTCAGTCGCGGCGGCGGCGGCGGACGGGGCGGCTATAGCGGCTCGTCGCGCGGGATGAGCTCCGGCACGCGCGGCGGATCGCGCAGCAGCATCAATTACGGCGGCGGCCGCGGCGGCGGCGCCTATGGCGGCAACCGCGGCGGCGGCACCTATGGCGGCAACCGCGGCGGCGGATCGCGTCCGTCCACGGCCGACCGCAGCTACGGGGCCGCACGAGGCATGGGCAACCGACCCTCCAATGGCGGTCCCAGTGTTGGCCGCCCGGGCGGGGCAGGCGGCGCCGGCGGTGTCGGCCGTCCCGGCGGGCCGGGCGGCGCTGGCGGCGTCGGTCGTCCCGGCGGTCCGGGCGGTGCCGGTGGTGTCGGTCGTCCCGGCGGTCCTGGTGGTGCTGGTGGCATCGGTCGCCCCGGCGGGCCCGGTGGTGCCGGTGGCATCGGTCGCCCCGGCGGCCCCGGCGGTCCCGGCGGCCCTGGCCGTCCTGGGACGCCAGGCAACCGCCCCGGCGGCGGCGGTGGCAACAACATCAACAACGGCAACATCAACACCGGCGACATCAACGTTGGCAACGGCAACGGCAATTGGGACAATGATTATGGCTGGGGCGACAATTGGTTCCCCGGCGCCGGCCTGGCCGTCGCGGGGATGACCGCGGCGATCGTCGGCTCCTACTATCCCTATCTGCCGGGCGGGTGCTCGCCTTATTATTATGGCGGCAGTCCCTATTATGGCTGCGGCGGCGCCTGGTATGCGCCGCAATATCAGGGCGACGACATCACCTACGTCGTCGTCGAGCAGCCGCAGGGCCAGCCCGATCCAGGGGCGCCTCCGCCTCTGCCGCCTCAGCCAATGCCGTAGGAAGGCTGCGGTCATTCCCTGAGAAGGGGCGGCGAAAGCTTCGGGCTTCGCCGCCCTTCTTTGTTGGCGGTACAAATGCGCTGATCACCTCTGCGCTCTCCGGGAAATGACCCAGCTCTACAGGTGGGAATTACCCCCACCCCTTGTCGGGGATCACCCGGGTCCAAGTCGGGGGATTGCCCGAGTGCCGGTCTGCTCCGGAACCCTCAGAACGAACCGACAAACGGTTTCGCGGAAGGGGTTTATCATGAGCGAGGCACTGATTGCGACGATGCTCGTGCTGGCGTCGCCGCCGGACGCCGCGGCGCAGGGGCCGATAGACCCAACGCCTCCTCCCGCTGTCCAGGCCCCCACGAGTGAGCAGGCGCGCGCAGCGGAACCGGCCACCGACCGGACGGACGATTGGCTCAATCTCCAGAACAATTCAAACGCCGACGTCCACCATCTCGAAATCTATGGCTTCGCCCAGTTCGACGCGATCCAGGATTTCAACCGTGTGCACCCCGACTGGGCGGCGACCCTGAGGCCCTCGCGCATTCCGACGCTGGAGGGCCAATATGGCAGCGACGGCCAGTCGATCTTCAGCGTCCGCCAGTCGCGTTTCGGCGTGCGCGGCGACGGCGAGATGGCCGGCCGCGACTATGAGGTGAAGTTCGAATTCGACATGTACGGCGTCGGCGGCGATGCCGGCCAGACCACGATCCGCCTCCGCCACGCTTATGGACGCTGGGGCCCGATCCTCGCCGGGCAGACCAACAGCCTGTTCATGGACGGCGACCTCTTTCCCAACGTGGTCGACTATTGGGGCCCCAACGGGATGGTTTTCCTGCGCACGCCCCAGCTCCGCTTCACCTTTGTCAACAGTGGCGGCTGGACCGCGGCTGTCGCGCTCGAGCACGCCACCGGCGACATCGACACCGGCAATATTCGCCTGATCGATTCCGACCTCGCCACCAACATCAGAAACAATGAGGAGCTGCCCGATTTCACCGCAATGGTCCGCTATCAGGGCGATTGGGGCCACATCCAGCTCTCGGGACTCCTGCGCAAGATCGGCTATGACACGCTGGGCACGGTCGACAACGAGCCGCAGGGCAGTGAGCTCGGCTGGGGCGTGATGCTCGGCGGCGCGTTCAAATGGGGCATCGCCACCTTGCGCGTCGGCGGGGTCTACGGCGAAGGCATCGCCAGCTACATGAACGACGGCGGCATGGACCTGGCGCCGAGCGCGGCCCTGCTCGTCGCGCCGCCAATCTTCCCGCCACCGCCGGTCCCGTTCAACCAGCTCGGCGAAGCCGAAGCCGTGCCCTTGCTCGGCATCACCGCCTATCTCGACCTGCAGTGGACGCCCACTTTGAGTTCGGCGATCGGCTACAGCCTTGTTGAGGTCGACAACACCAACTTCCAGGATGCGACCGCCTTCCATCGCGGCGAATATGCCTCGGCCAACCTGCTCTGGGCGCCTGGCAGCCGCCTCCTGCTCGGCCCGGAAATCCTCTGGGGCCAGCGGACCGACAATGACGGCGCGAGCGGCGACGACATACGCCTCCAGTTCTCGTTCAAGATCTCGTTCTCGAGCGACCAGCTGTGGGCGAATTGATCCAATATTCCGGGGAGAAATCCGAATGAACGACATGACGATGAACCGCCGCGCCCTGATCGGCGGGCTGGCAACCGGCGCCGCCGGAATTGCCGCAATGGGCCTGCCAGCGGCGGCCGGCGCGCAAGGATGCCGCACCGCGGCGATCCCGGCCGCGCGGCTCGATCAGGCGGTTCAGGGCGCGCAGCAGCGCTACGCGGGCCTCGCCGAAGGGGCGAATGCCGATTACATCCCGGCGCTCGCCCAGGTGCCCTCGACCCTGTTCGGAGTCAGCCTGGTCGGCAGCGACGGCCGGATCCACGCCGCCGGCGATTCCGAGCAGGTCTTCTCGATCCAGTCGATCTCCAAGGTGATCACCGCCGCCCTCGTGATGAATGAATCGGGCGACCAGCGGATCATCGACAGTGTCGGCGTCGATGCCACGGGGCAGGTGTTCAACTCGATCACCGCGGTCGAGCAATATCGCGGGCGCGAGATGAACCCACTCGTCAATCCGGGCGCGATCGCCACCGTCGGCAACGTCCAGGGCGGCTCGCCCGAGGAGGTGTGGAACAAGATCCTCGGCATGCACTCGGCCTTCGCCGGACGCCAGCTCGAGGTGAACCAGCCGGTCTACCAATCGGAAGCCGCCACCAACCAGCGCAACCGCGCGATCAGCGCCCTGATGTCGGCCTATGAGCGCTTCACCATGGATCCTGCGGTCGCAGTCGATCTCTACACGCGGGCCTGCTCGATCAACGTCTCGGCGCGCGACCTCAGCATCATGGGCGCGACGCTCGCCTTCGGCGGCCGCAATCCCGTGACGCATACGCAGGTGATCGAGCGTTCGCACGTCCCCGGGCTGCTCGCGATCATGGCCACCGCGGGCATGTATGACGACAGCGGCAAGTGGCTGTTCCGCACCGGCCTGCCGACGAAGAGCGGGGTCGGCGGGGGCCTGATGGCCGTCGCGCCCGGCCGGTTCGGCATCGGCACCTTCGCCCCGCCGCTCGACGCCGCCGGCAACAGCGTCCGCGGCCAGCGCGCGATCACCGACATCGTCCGCGATCTGGACGCCAACCCTTACGCGCAGTTCGGCTGAGGCATGCGGACGTGAGGCGCGCCGGCCTCCTCCTCGCGGCCGCCCTCGGCCTCGCCGCCGCGCCGGCGGGGGCGCAGCGCGGCGGCGACACCTGGTTGTTCAACGACAGCCACTTCCACCTGACCAACTACATCCAGCAGGGCATCACGGTCCGCCGCTATCTGGAGATCATGGGCAACCGGGTCCACCGGTCGACCCTGTTCGGCATCCCGCTCCAGCAGACCTGGGCGTTCGGCAACACCGGCAATTTCGCGCCGACCTATTATCTCCACACCGACGCGCCGCTTTATTATTACTCCTTCACCGACGCCTATATTGCGCAGCAATATCTCTCGCTGCCGCCGGCCGACCGCGCCCGGCTCGATCCGATGATAACCGGCTTCAACCCGGCCGACATGTACGGCGTCGACCATATCCGCCGCGTGCTCGAGACCTTCCCCGGCGTGTTCAGCGGAATCGGGGAATTCTCGATCCACAAGGAGTTCGTCTCGGGCGAGATCGCCGGCGAGACGGCGAGCCTGACCAACCCCGCGCTCGACCGGATTCTCGATTTCGCCGGCGAGGCCGGGCTGGTGGTAATCATCCACTGCGACATCGACGTGCCCTTCGCGCGCAACGCGACGCTTCCGATCTACTTCACCCAGATGGTCGACCTGTTGCTGCGCCATCCGCGCACGACGATCATCTGGGCGCATACGGGCCTCGGGCGAGTCATCCAGCCGATCGCGATCCAGGCCTCCGGGTCCGGCGGGACAGGCACTTCGGAGCGCGCGCTCAACCATCTCGACCTCATCACCCAGATCCTCGCCGATCCGCGCATGCGCCACGTCTATTTCGACATTTCGTGGGACGAGGTGGTCAAATATGCGACCGCGACGCCCGAGATCGAGGGGCGGGTCGCCGCCATGTTCGACCGTTTTCCGGACCGCTTCCTGTTCGGCACCGACAATGTCGCGCCCCCCGACCAGCCGGCGGATCTGCGCGTGTTCAACCGCTGGGACTCGATCTTCGCCCGCCTCCGCCCGGAGACCAAGGCGGCGATCACGATGGGCAATTACGACCGGCTGTTCGACGAGGGCCGCCGCCGGGTTCGCGCCTGGGAGCGCGAGCATGTTCCGGGGGCGGGGTGATGGTGGGGAGGAGTGTTATGCGTAAGGTGATGCTGCTGGGCGCGACGATCCCGTTGCTCTTGATCCCCGGCATGGCGCTGGCCCAACCTGAGCCGGTCGAGACGGGAGCTCCCCCGCCGACGCAAGGTCCAGCCACGCCCGAGCAGGTGCTGGAGGAGCTGCGGGCATTGCGGGCGGAGCGTCAACAGATGCAGCACGACATGAATGCGTTCGACGCGCGGATCGAGGCGCTCGAGACGCAGCTCGGCGTTACTCCGCCGCAAAGCGGGCTAGCGACAGCGCAGCCGCCGCAAACCGGTCTGACAACGGAGCATTCGGGGCAGCCATTGGATCTTGGTCTCCAGACCCCCCAAGGGCAGGAGCAGTCGACAGCGACGGTGCCTGCCCCGGCACGCGATGAAGACCAGACGGGCTGGGGCACCCGCTACGAGCCGGGCCGAGGCTTCGTCCTCGTCCGCAGCGACATCGGCGAGCTCGGCGCAGGCGTCTACTCCTACGTCCGCTACCTCAACCAGACCGCGCTCGATCCCAGCTATACCGACAGCTTCGGCCGAGTCCTGCCGCTCAGCGACATCCGCAACGACATCCAGTTCCAGAAGATGAGCTGGAACTTCAAGGGCTGGCTGTTCGATCCGAACTTCCGCTACTACTTCTTCTTCTGGACCTCGAACTCGCAGATGGGCGAGGGCGCGCAGGTCGTACTCGGCGGCTATTTCCAGTACCGTTTCTCGGACCTGCTGACGGTGACCGCCGGCGTGATGCCGCTGCCGACCACGCGCAGCACGAACTACACTTTCCCCAACTGGCTGCGGAACGACAACCGCGTGATGGCCGACGAATTCTTCCGCGGCTCCTATTCAACCGGCATCGACGCGCAGGGCGAGCTGTTGCGCGGGCTGCGCTACCGGGTGGCGATCGCCAACAATCTCGCTCAGCTCGGAGTCAGCTCGCTCGAGCTCGACTCCGGCTTCAACACTTTCTCCGGTGCTTTGTGGTGGATGCCGACGACCGGCGAGTTCGGCCCCGCCTCGGGCTTCGGCGATTATGAGCGGCACCAGGAAGTGGCGACGCTTCTGGGCATCCACTATACCCGCAGCCGCGAAACCGCGCAGGGCCAGCCCGAAATCGACGATTTCGAGAACAGCCAGATCCGCCTGTCGGACGGCACGCTCCTGTTCAGCCCCGATCCGTTCGGCACTGGCGGCAAGGTGGAGCGGGCGACCTATCAGATGCTGGCGGTCAATGCGGGCCTGAAGTATCGCGGCTTCAGCCTGGAGGGCGAATATTATTTCCGCTGGGTCGACGATTTCGACGTGATCGGCACGATCCCGGTGACCGAGCTCTACGATCACGGTTTCTCGCTGCAGGGCTCGGCGATGGTCATTCCGAACCGGGTCCAGGCCTACGCGACCTATTCGCACATCTTCGGCCAGTACGGGAATCCATCCGAGCTGGCGCTCGGCATCAACCTCTTCCCGTTCCGCCGGCGCGAGGTGCGGTGGAACTTCCAGGCGCTGCGGCTCGACCATTCACCGGTGGGCGGCTCCTCGCTGCCGATGGTGGTCGGCGGCAATGGCTGGGTCTTCTCCAGCGACTGGATCGTCGCTTTCTAGGGGCGCCTGATGAAGCGGATCGAGGACGGACTTGAGCGGTTGCTGTTCGCGTCCCGCTGGCTTGCCGCGCCGATCTACATCGGCCTCGTCTTCTGCCTGGCCATGCTGCTGGTCGTCTTCGCGCGCTACCTGGTGTGGATCGGCTCGCAGATCTTTACCCTCTCGGTCCACCAGACGGCGGTGGCGGTGCTCGCCTTCATCGACCTGGCGCTGATCGCCAATCTCGTGCTGATCGTCATCTATGTCGGCTATGAAACCTTCGTCTCGCGGATCGATATCGAGCATGACGACCGCCCGACCTGGATCGGCGAAGTGGGCTATTCCGGGCTCAAGACGAAGCTGCTTTCCTCGCTGGTGGCGATCACCGCGATCGACCTGCTCAAGGCGTTCATGGAGATCCAGAGCGAGGAAGGGCACCCGCCAGCCGAGCTGCGCTGGCTCGTCGGCATCCACCTAACCCTGCTGGCCACCTTGGTCCTGTCCTCGCTCGGCAATTGGCTGAACGGCGAAACCGGGGCGAGACGCTGATCGCGGCCTGGGCTCAGGCTTCTACGAACACGGCTACTTCGTCCAGCGGCGCACGGGCGGTGCGGAAGGCGTTGGCGGGGTGGCTTGCATCCTCGTAGCCGAAGGAGATGCCGCAGATGAAGCGGCGCCCGGCCGGCAGCGCGAAATGCCTGGCGATGAAATCGGAATGGAGCGACAGCGCCGCCTGAGCGATGCTGGCAACGCCGAGGCTGTGCGCGGCGAGCAGGAAATTGGCGATGAAGCCGCCGCAATCGATCGCGCCGTAAGTCCCGAGATCGCTGTCGCTGGTCAGCAGCGCGACATGCGGCGCGCCGAACAGGCGGAAATTCTCCATGGCTTGGGCCGCGCGGGCCGGCGCGTCGTCGCGCGCGATGCCAACCGCTTCGTAGAGCTGGTAGCCGCACGCCCGCCGCCGCTCGCCAAAGGGGCCGTGATAGGCCGTCGGCCACGGGAAATGCGGGTCGGCGGGCGCCTGAGCCATCAGCGCCGCGCGGAAGCGCTCGGTCGCCGCGCCTTCGGTGATGATCAGCTGCCAGGGCTGCGCGTTGCACCACGAGGCGGCCCGCCCCGCCAGGCGCACGATCCGCTCGATCGTCCCGTGCGGGACCGGATCGGGCAGGAAGGCGCGGCAGGAATGCCGCGCCGCCGTCAGGTGCTCCAGCGCCGCCGCGAGCGGGCGCAAGCTATCGTCCTCGGTCATCGCAATCGCGCCTCCGCTACGCCCCATGGCATAGCCTGGAAATGAGCCGAGACTAGCGCGAAGAGGAGATCGAAGTTCGGCCGACGGTGTCGCGGGTGAGGTCGCTGATCCGCGCCGTCACCGTGGCGGTCGCGCGGTCGAAGGCGGCGACGATCGAGGTGACCCGGTTGGCGTCGGCGGGCTCCCGGCTGGAAACCGGCCATTCGCCGACGATCGTGCGGTCGGAGCGGCGGATGAGCTGGACGTTGGCCTCGATCAGCGCCTCAGGCGCTTCGGCGCCGAGATAGACCGCTTCGAACCGGCGAACATCGACGGAAAGCGTGAAATCGGCGCGCGGCACGTCGCCCGGCCGCACGATTCGGATCGCCGGGGAGAGATGCCCGAGCGAGCGCATCAGCGCGCCGTCGAACAGTTGCGAGGCCGGCGCAATCCAGCGCGCTTCGGCGACATAGCTCACGCTCGCGCCGGTCGCGGTGAGGATCCGGTCGCCGCGGCTTTCGGCCTCGAAATCCGCGCCGCGATAGGAGACCAGGATCGACTGGCCCATGGCCGGCTGCGGCGCCTCGGCCGGCGCTGCGGCCGCTCCGCCGAAGCGGTAGAGCTCGGCGGGCCGCCCGCCGCCGAGCAGCCCGCCGCAGGAGGCCAGCGCGATCGGCAGGACGAGGATGAGGAAGCGGTGAGGGATCATCGCGGTATCTCCACTTCGCGGCCCGATGGCCGGCCCAGCGTTCCGCGCGGATCGCGGCGGATGTCTGCCGTGAGCTCGCCGAGCGAATCCGCGGCGCGCTGGACCGCGGCGAGCGAGGCGTTGAGCTCGGGGATGGTCGTGCCGGAGACGTCGTCGACCGAGCCGTTGACCCGGCCGATCAGCGTGCGGGTGTCGGCGACGGCGCGGTTGAGCTCCGCGACGCTCGTGGTGATCTGCGCCAGGACGCCGCCGCGCCCGCCGAGCCCGCCGCGAACCGTGGCCGCCGTCGCCTGGAGCTCGGCCGCTGCGCGGTCGAGCCGGGCGAAGGTCGATTCGATGTTGGCGAACATCTGCCGCCGCGCGCGCAACTCGCCCGAGACCGCGGCGACGTCGTCGAAGGTGCGCGAGATGTTGGCGATGTTGCCGTCGGAGAGCAGCCGGTTGACCCGGGTCAGCGCCTGGGCGCCGTCCTCGAACAGTTGCGAGGCGTTCTCGACCACGGCGGCGAGTTGGCTTTGCCTGGCGGGGATCACCGGCCGCCGGTCGCGGCTGGCCTCGCGCAGGAGCGGGCGGCTCGGCGTCCCAGGGTTGATCTGGACATATTTGACGCCGGTGATGCCGAGCGCGGCGGTTTGCGCGCTGGAATCCACCCGGACCGGTGTGCCGTGCTCGATCCGTATGTCGGTCTGGACGTGGTTGGGGTCGCGCGGGTCGAGCTCGATCCGGGTGATCTCGCCGACCTTGATTCCGTTGAACTGGACTTCGCCGCCCCGGCTGAGGCCGCTGACGGGCCCGCGGAAATTGATCCGATATTCGTCATATTTCTGGTTGAACTGGAATTGGGCGAGCCAGACGACGAAGATCAGCGCGCCGATCACGAGCACGACGCTGACGAGCCCCACCAAGGCGAAATTGGCTTCACGTTCCATCAGTCGGTCGCCTCCCTGCCGCCCTGGGCGACCTGCGCGGCGCGTCCCCGCGGCCCCTGGAAATAAGCGTGGATCCATGGATGTTCGGATCGCTCGAGCTCGGCGACCGGGGCAGTCGCGATCACCTTGCGGTCGGCCAGGACCGCGATCCGGTCGGTGATCGTGTAGAGCGTGTCCATATCGTGCGTGATCAGGAAGACCGTGAGGCCGAGGGAGTCGCACAGGCCTCGGATCAGCTGATCGAATTCCGCCGCGCCGATCGGGTCCAGCCCGGCGGTCGGCTCGTCGAGGAACAGGAGGTCGGGATCGAGGGCGAGCGCGCGCGCGATGCTGGCGCGCTTGCGCATGCCGCCGGAAAGCTCGGAGGGCTTCTGATCTGCGACACGGCTGTGGAGCCCGACCATCCGGATCTTCAGCCGCGCCAGCTCGGAGACGAACGAATCGGGCAGATCGGTATGCTCATGGAGCGGCGCCTCGACATTCTGGCCGACGCTGAGCGAGGAGAAGAGCGCACCGCTCTGGAACATGACGCCGGCGCGCCGCTCGATCCCGGCCTCCGCGGCGGGATCGTGCACGTCCTTGCCGAACAGCTCGACGCGCCCGCCGTCCGGGCTCCTGAGCCCGAGGATGGTGTTGAGCAGCACCGACTTGCCGGTTCCCGAGCCGCCGACGACGCCGAGGATCTCGCCGCGGCGGACCTCAAGGTCGAGATCGTCGTGGACGACATGATCGCCGAACGCGCTGCGCAGGCCGGACACGCGGATGGGGGCGGGAGCGGCGGCCGCGGCGGTCACAGGTTCAGCTTCATGTAGATGATGGCGAACAGCGCATCGAACATGATGATGACGAAGATCGCCTGCACGACCGCCATGGTGACCCGCGTGCCGAGGCTTTCGACGTCGCCCTTGACCGAGAGACCGTGGCGGCATCCCGCCATCGCGATCATCACCGCCAGCCAGGGCGCCTTGCTCATCCCGATCCAGAAATGGCGGATGGAGACGGTTTCCTTCATTCTCTCGAAGAAGAAGATCGGACTCATGTCGAGCGCGGCCCAGCTGACGATCAGCCCGCCAAGGATGCCGGCGATCATCGCCGCGAAGACGAGCAGCGGCATCATCATCAGCATCGCGAGGACACGCGGGATCACCAGCGCGTCGATCTCGTTGACGCCGAGCACCTGCATCGCGTCGGTTTCCTGATTCATCTTCATCGAGCCGATCTGGGCGGCGAAGCTCGAGGCGGAACGGCCGGCGAGGACGATCGCGGTGATGAGGACGCCGAATTCGCGCAGCACGGCGACGCCGACGAGCTGGACGGTGAACACGGCGACGCCAAGCGAGGCGAGCAGGTTGGTCCCGACCAAAGCGACCACCGCGCCGATAAAGAAATTCATGATGACGATGATCGGGATCGCGCTCGCGCCGGCCGACTCCATCGCATGCACCAGGGGCGTCCAGCGTATCTGGCTCGGGTGGCGAAGCGCCCGGCCGAGGGCGGTGACGACCTGCCCCCCGAAGACGAAGGCGCCCCAGGCCTCGTTACCAAAATCGGCGACCGCGCGGCCGATCCTGTGGAACAGGTAGAGAAGCCCGCCGTGCCCGCGCGCCGCCGTCTCCTCCTCCTCGACCGCCGGGCGGACCAGATCGAACAGCTTGCTGAGATCCGGGCGCGCCGCGGCGGCGGCCGCTCCCATCGCGGCCGGGGCGGCGCGCAACATGGCATAGGCGCCGGCGGTATCGACCCGGCCAAGGCCGGACAGGTCGACCCCGAGGCCGGCGCCTAGCCCCGCAAGTTGGGCGCGCAGGCCCGCCGCCTGCTCGCCGAGAGTCAGCGACGTCCAGTCCCCGGCCAGCGCCACCCGGCGCTCTGCGCCGGTCGCCACTATCCTGTAGGAGGCCGTGTCCATGCGCGCCTGTGCTCCGGGTCGCGCAACAATGTCGGCAGACGGGTCGTCATGCCCATCAGGATTAACCCGCGAATCGCGAGGCGATCATCCGGGCTCGGGCAGGATTAGGAGACGGCGGTCTCTTCCAGCCACTCGCCGGCGAGCGCGGCGAGGGCGCAGGCGTGGGCCTTGACCTCCTCGCCCGCGCGGGCGCGCTGGGCGGCGCGCAAATGGTGGATGCGGATCGAGATCGTCTCGAGCCGGCCGCGGACCTTGGGGTCGCAGCGCTTGTTCCAGGTGTCGTAGAGCGCCGACTGGATCAAGGGCTCGAGCCTGTCGGGAATCGCCGGCTCGGGCGCGCGGACCAACTCCGTCATCGCCTGATAGATGCGCATCGCGAGCGCGCCGCTCATCCCCTCGGTCGCCAGACAGTGCCTCATCTCGCCAATCATCGCGCCTTCTCCTTGCACGCGAGCGACATTGCTTAAGGATGGTTAACAGTCGGTAAAGGCTGCGAAACCGTTCTGGGCAAAGAAAAAATCCATATCTGCGGTTACACCCGTAGCGTTGGTGAAAACCGCGTTAACCATTTGCCTTCACCAATGGCGACGACAACAAAAGAGTGTCCTGGGGGGAAAATTGGATAGTTCGGATCACTCCGCATCGGGGAGCGCAGCAGTGCCTGCGTCTGTTATCCCCGACTTGGTCGGCACCGATCTCGAAGGCATGATCATCGGCGACGCGCCCGCAATCGTGGGCCTGAGGCGGCTCGTCCGCCAGGTCGCGCCGAGCGATGCCTCCGTCCTGCTCACCGGCCCGTCCGGCAGCGGCAAGGAGGTCGTCGCCCGCGCCGTTCATGCGCAGAGCCGCCGGGCCGGCAAGCCATTCGTTGCGGTCAATTGCGGCGCGATCCCGCGCGAATTGCTCGAATCCGAATTGTTCGGCCACGAAAAGGGCTCGTTCACCGGCGCCCACGCCCAGCACAAAGGCAAATTCGAGGAGGCCCATGGCGGGACCCTCTTCCTCGACGAGATTGGCGACATGCCGGCCGACATGCAGGTCAAGCTGCTGCGCGTGCTCGAGGAGCGCGCGGTGCAGCGCGTCGGCGGACGCGGCCAGATCGAGGTCGACGTGCGCATCGTCGCCGCCACCCACCGCGACATCGACGCGGCGATCGACGCGGGCAGCTTCCGCGAGGATCTGTTCTACCGCCTTGCCGTCTTCCCGATCGAGATACCTTCGCTCGCCGAGCGCGCGGGCGACGTTCCGCTGCTGGTGCGGCACTTCCTCGGGCAGAATCGCGGCCGCGGGCCTGGCGTCAATTTCAACGCCGCCGCCTATGCGCGGATGGCGGACCATGGCTGGCCCGGCAACGTGCGCGAGCTCAGGAATTTCGTCGAGCGCGCCAACATCATGTTCGGGGGCCGCACGATCGGCGCGGACGAGGTCGGCGCGCTGCTGCTGCGGCGCGGCCGGGTCGGGGCGATCGAGCGCCAGGCGCTGTGGACCGCAACCGAAATCGTGGCCGCGCCCGAGGCGTCCGCCGACGTGGTCGTGGCGATCCGCCCGGAAAATTCATGCGCCGGCCAGACCGACATGAACCATGGCCAGCCCGTCGCGCTGCGCGAGATGCTCGCCGAGATCGAGCGGCGCTATATCGAAGAGGCGCTGACCCTTTCCGAAGGCGTCATCGCCGACGCCGCGCGGATGCTTTCGCTCCAGCGCACCACCCTCATCGAGAAGATGCGCAAATACGAGATGAAGGCCGCCTAGCCGTTCCGCCCGATCGCTTCCCAGGCGGAAGCGATCTCGCCGAGCATCTCGCGGGCCTTGAGGAGCGGCTGGGCGTCCCCCTCCCGACCGCCGGCGACGACCAGCCGGCGCCCCTCGCGGTAGACGGTGACAAGGCCGCTCGCGATCTCCCCGCCCTTTTCGAAGTCCAGGCTGGTCTCGAGCGCGGTGAGGATCGCAAGCGTCTTCGACTGATGCTGTCCGCGCTTGACGTAATCGCCGCGCGAGGCAGCGAAGGCCATTGCGTCGAGCGACTTGAGCAGCTCCTCGTACATGATCTGGACGAGCTGGTGCGGGGTCGCGCCCTCGATCCGGCTGGCGATGTCGACGCCGTGGTAGCGGGCCATCGCAGTGCCGCTGAATTTCCCCCTCGAAAGGTACATTTGTCCGCTCCCCGATAGGCTTTAGTTCTTGTCGGCGGTCCAGATCTTGATCTGCTGATCGAGGTAGGACTGGGTGGCCTTGAACGCCGAAACCTGGCGGTCCATGGACGTGAAGGTCGTCAGCAACTGATTGTAATATTTGGCTGAACGGGTCTCCAGAGCGGTCCGGTCGTCGGCGATGCGGTCGGCTTCCTTGTGGAGCCGCTCGCCGGTCGTGGCGAACGCGCCGTCGCGGGCGCGGAGGCCGTCGCGGATCGCCTGCAGCGCGCCGCCAAGGCCTGGATCGATGGTGATCGTCGCGCTCGCGACATTGGCGGATGCGCCGAGGATCAGGCCCAGCGCCTTCGATCCCGACGGCGCGACCAGATAGGGGCCCGAGGAAATAAAGGCGACGCCATCGACCTTGCCCGTGGCCGGATCGCCGGCGACGACGTCGGTGATCGCATAGGTCCCCGGTTTAACGCGGCCGACCGCGCTCTTGATCGTCAGGAGCGGGCTCGAGCTGTACTGGCTCGGGTTGAACAGCGCCTCGACGCCCTGCGGATCGGCCGTGAGGGCGTCCTGGAGGCGCGTCTGGCTGACCGAGAGCGTGCCGTCGCGGTTGGTGCGGACGCCGATTTCGGCCAAAGTGTGCGGACCTTCGCCGGTGCTGGAGAGGATCATCGTCGGCAGCTGGGCGAGCTGGCGCTGCATCTCGCGCACGCCGACGTCGCCGCGCAGCGCTCCAGCTTCACCGGAAACGCCCGCCTTGGTCGCCTCGGCGATCATCGCCGCGAGCTCGTTATAGGCGGTGACGAAGTCCTGCACCGCCTGGCCGATCGCCGCAGTCGGGCGAGTCACGCCGACGGAAACCGGAGTCCCCGGCTTCGCGCTCTTGAGGTCGATCTGGACGCCCGGGATGAGGTCCGCGAAGCTGTTGGCGGCGCGGTGGATCTCGACGCCGTCGACGAACAGGATCGCGTCCTGCGCCTGCTGGGCGAGAGTCATTTCGGTCGAGGCGAAGCGCTCGAGGCCGCTGGTCGTGCCGCCCGGGACCGACAGGGTGAATGCCTTCGCTTCGCCGATGCCGCCCTTGACGACGAGCCGCGCGCCTGCAGCGTCCGTGACGACGCTGGCGGTGACGCCCGCGCCCTTGTCGTTGATCGCCTTGGCGAGGCCGGTGAGGCTGTTGTTGGCGGCGGTGATCGTGACGGTGAAGCTGCCCGTGTCGGTGGCGATGATCAGATCTCCCTCACCGACCGGATCAGACGCGCCGCCGAGCGGATCGGAAGACAAGGTCTGCGCCCTGGCGAGCTGCGTCACCTCGATCTCGGCGGAAAGATCGCCGAGCCGCGTACCGGCGACCGCCGTGGCGGTGAAGACGCTCGAGTCGGACAGGCTTGGCTGGCTGTAGAGCGTGCCGCCCGAGATCAGCGACGAAAGCGCGGAGGCGAAGGAGTCGATCGCTCCGCTGACCTGCGCGAGGGTCGAGACCTTGGCCTCGTTCGCCTTCTCGCGCTGGGCGATCAGCGCTTCCTTCGGCGCCTTGGCCGCGGCGGCGAGATCGTCAACCAGCGCCCTGACGTCGAGGCCGGAACCGGCGCCCAGAGCGAAACCGATGGAAGTGGTCATTTCGGGAGGTCCTTCCGTTCTCTCAAAAGAACGGCAAATCCCCGGAAAGATTTAGGCCGGAAGGGCGGAATTCAGTCCCTGAGAATCCGCAATGCGCTGAGCGCAACATGGGCCTGTGCCCGCAACGCCCTTGCGGGATGGGAGCGCATCCAGCGCGCGAGCGGCGGACCTGCCGCGGCCGGGTCGGGAAGCGAGGATTTGAGCTCGACGGCAAACTGCTCGAGCCAGGGCTGGACCGGGTCGTCTTTCTCGCGCGCGTCGGCGATCAGCCGCTCGATCTCGCCGAGCGTGTCCCTAAGTCTGGCCTCGCGCTCGTCCATCGAGAAATCCCGATCCTTGTCCTTCGGGATTCGTTAACGGCTGGGACGCGGCGTGTTTTAGGCCTCGGGGCGCCCCTGCGCGTCGAAGCGGAGCGACGGCGGCACCTCGACCTCGGGCTGGCGGGCCGTGGCGGCGAGCGTGGCGTCGAGGTTGAAGACGAAGGCGAGCACGGCCGCGACGGCCATGTAGAGATCCTCACGGATCACCTGGCCCGCGCGGGTCGTGTAATAGAGCGCACGGGTGAGCTGCGGGTAGCTGAGCAGCGGCACCTGATGTTCGGCCGCCAGCTCGCGGATCGCGTCGGCGGTGGCGCCGCGGCCCTTGGCGACGACGATCGGAGCGGCGTCCTCGCCCGGCCGGTAGCGCAGCGCGACCGCGAAATGGGTCGGGTTGGTCAGCACCAGGGTCGCCTCGGCGATCGCCCCGCGCGCGGAGTTGCGCGCCGTTTCGTGCTGGCGGCGGCGGATCTGCGCCTTGACCTCGGGCGAGCCCTCGGCCTGCTTGTGCTCCTCCTTCGCCTCCTGCTTGGTCATGCGAAGGCGCTTCAGACGCTGGAACATCTGCGCCGGAACGTCGATCATCGCGATCATGGCGAGTGCAAAGGCCATCACCAGCACGGCGATGACGAAGGTGTTGCCGACATCGCCAAGCGCGGGGCGGATATCCTGGGCGGTGAGGCCGATCATGCCGCGGGTCTGGCTCATCAGCAGCCAGGCGCCGACCGTGCCGAGCAAAGCGACCTTGGCGATCGACTTGCCGAGCTCGATCAGGCCCTGGACGCCGAAAATGCGCTTCATGCCGGCGATCGGATCGAGCTTGTTGCCCTTGAAGGCGAAGGCGCCGGAACGGAAGCCGAGCGAGCCCAGGGCCGCCGGCGTGCCGACCGCGGCGACGATGGTCAGCGCGAACAGGCCGAGAAAGGGGAGGGCGACGATGCCGAGCAGGCGGAGCGCCGCCATGCCCGGATCGAACTGGCGGATGTCAGCGGCGTCGAATGTCAGCGCGTCGGTGATCATCGCGCTGCAGGCGTCCACCATCATCGGGCCGGCAAACGCGAGCCACGCGGCGCCGACCAGCACGACCAATGCAGTGCCGAGTTCGCGCGACTGAAGGACATCGCCTTTCTCCGCGGCGTCGCGGCGGCGCTTGGGAGTCGGGGCTTCGGTTTTCTGGTCGGGATCGGCGGCGTCCGACATCGCTCAGCCTCCCGTCGCCAGGTGGCGCGATTCCTCGAGCCCGAAGTCGATCGCGGCGGTGATGCCATCGCCGAGCACCGGCGCGGCGATGGCGAGGAGGACGATGCCGGCGAGCAAAGCCGCCGGGAAGCCGACCGCGAACAGGTTGAGCTGCGGGGCCGAGCGGGCGAGCATGCCCATGACGATCTGGACAAGGACGATGGCGAAGGCGACCGGCAGGGCGATCGAGAGCCCGGCCGAGAAGAGCACGCCGCCGAACATGACGAGGTGGTTCAACGCCTCGGCGCTCAGCCAGGCATCGCCCGGCGGCAGCGCGCGATAGCTTTCGACGATCGTCGCGGCGAGCGCGAGGTGGCCGTCGACGGCGAGGAAGAGGAAGGTGGCGAGGATCGACAGGAACTGGCCGAGCACCGGATTTTGCTGGCCGCTCGCCGGATCCATCATCGCGGCGAAGCCGAGACCCATCGCATTGCCGATCACCTCACCGGCGACCAAAGCGGCGGAGAAGCCGATCTGGACGGCAAAGCCGAGCGCCAGGCCGGCCATCACCTCGCCGCCGACCAGCATGAAGCCGGCGACCGAGGCGAGCCCGTCGGGCGGGAGGGTGAAGGCGGTGGCGCCGAGCGCGGGGACGCCGATCGCGAGCGCGATGATCAGGCGGAGCTGGACGGGGACGAAGGCGGCGCCGAAGATCGGCGCTGCGAGGAAGCAGGCGCCGGGACGGATCATCGCCACCATCCACAGCCAGAGCATGTTCTCGACGCCGGCGAACCCCGTCGGGATCATCGCACCAGCTCGGGAATTCGCGCGAAGATGTCCTGGGTGAAATCGACCAGCAGCATCAGGATCGCGCTGCCGAAGATGGCGAGGCAGACGGCGACGACGAGCAGCTTGGGGACGAAGGTCAGCGTCTGCTCGTTGATCGATGTCGCCGCCTGGAACATGCCGAGCAGGAGGCCGGCGATGAGGGCGGGGATCAGGATCGGCGCGCAGGCCAGAGCGAGGATCCACAGCGCCTGCTGGGCGACGCCGACGAAATAATCGGGGCTGTCCATCCCGCTACGTCCCGAAGGAGGCGGCGAGCGATCCCATCGTCAACGCCCAGCCGTCGACAAGCACGAACAGCAGCAGTTTGAACGGCATCGAGACGATCGTCGGCGAGAGCATCATCATGCCCAGCGACATCAGGGTCGATGAGACGAGGAGATCGATGATCAGGAACGGGAGGAAGATCAGGAAGCCGATCTGGAACGCGGTTTTGAGCTCGCTGGTGACGTAGGCCGGCAGAAGGATCGAGAAGGGCACGGCCTGCGGCGACTGGAACTGTCCGGCATGGGCGAGGTCGGCGAACAGGCGCAGGTCCGTCTCGCGCGTCTGGCGCAGCATGAAGCCGTGCAGCACGGTGCCAGAGCGCGACACCGCTTCCTCGATGGTGATCTGGCCGGCGCCGTAGGGCGTGTAGGCGGTGGCGCTGATCTGATCGACCACGGGGCGCATCACGAACAGCGAAAGGAAGAGGGCGAGGCCGACCAGCACCTGGTTCGGCGGCGTCTGCTGCAGGCCGATCGCCTGCCTGAGGATCGAAAGGACGATGATGATCCGGGTAAAGCTGGTCATCATCAGGAGCAGAGACGGGAGCACCGTCAGCAGGCTCATCAGCAGCAGGATCTGCAAGCTGAGCGAGAGCGGGCGGCCGTCTCCGGCGACCGTGCTCAGCGCGCGGTCGAGCGCGCCCGGCTGGCCCGCGCCGGCCGGCGGCGTCGGAATCGGCACCGGGATGTTGGCGGCGTGGGCGATGTCGGGGAGGAAGAGGATCAGGCCGGCGAAGGCGGCGAGAGCGATCCTGCCCACAGCCGGGCGGCGCAGCAGATCAGGCATCGAGAGCGGCTCCGCCTTCGGAGATGAGCTGAACGCCGCCGGTGCGCGAGACCGCGAGCAGCAGCCGCTTGCCGCCAAAGTCGACCACGGCGAGCCGCCCGGTCGCGCCGAGCGGCAGCGCGTCGACCAGCTTCACGGCCTTCTCGCGCTGGCCGCCGACCGCCATGCCGGGCTGGATCCTGCGCCACAGCCACAAGGAGCCGTAGGCGAGCCCGCCGACGAGCGGGATCAGGATGACCAGCTTCAGGATATAAGCCCACATCATTTGCGGCGCTCGTTTCCACCCAGGCCGCCTTCGGTGGCGACGACCTCGACCACGCGGATGCCGAAGCGGCCGTTGACGGTGACTACTTCGCCGCGGGCGATGAGCGTGCCGTTGGCCATGATGTCGAGCAGTTCGTGCGCCTGGCGGTCGAGCTCGACGACGCTGCCTTCGGCGAGGTCCATCAGCTCGGACAGGCGCAGCGCGGTGCTGCCGACCTCCACCGAGAGGCGGACCGAGATGTCGGCGAACAGGCCGAAATTGGGGCGGGTGAAGGCGGAATCGCCCGCCGGCCCGGCCTCGATGATGTCCTGACCTTCCTTCACGAGCCCAATCTCCTCTGTTCCATTCTTTCGATCCTGAGCGCGGCCTTGCCGTCATGCTCGCCGACCGTGCCGAGCGCGACGCGGCGGCCGGCGACGATGAGGGGGACGCTTTTCGGCAGGCTGACCGGGATCACGTCGCCCGGCTGCAGCTGCATCAATTCTGAAAGCGACAATTCCGGCCGCGCGAGCACGGTGCGCGCCTCGATGCGCACTTCGCCGACCGCGGCGCCGAGGCGCGCGCGCCATTCGCTCGAGCGGGCGGTGCCGTCGTCGACGGCGCTGGCGATCAGGGTCGGCTCGATCGAGCGCAGGCCCGCCACCGGGTAAAGGATCTCGATCGCCGTCGCGTAACCCGTCCAGGGCGCGATTTCGAAGCGGGTGACCGCGACCGCCTCATCGCCCTTGGCGAGGCCGGCGAACCCGACATTGGTTTCGCGCGAGCGCAGCTGCGGGCGGACCGGGACGATTTCGGCCCAGACCTCGGCGAGCGCGCCGACCACCACTTCGCCGAGGCGGGCGACCAGCGTTTCCTCGGTCGGCGTGAACTCGCGTGCGCGCCGGATCGGCGCGGCGCCGGTGCCGCCATAAAAGGCGTCGACCAGGCGGCTGACGAATTCGGGCTCGATGCGCAGCAGGATCGCGCCCTGCATCGGGCGGAAGGAATAGAGGCTGAGGCTGGTGAACTCGGCCTGCTCGGCCTGCCAGTCGGCGAAATTGCGGATCGCCGTCGGCTCGGTTTCGACCTTGGGTTTCACCCGGGCGAAGGGCTCGATCACGTCCTTGAGCCGGCGCACCATGCGCTCGCCCAGCCGGTCGATCGCGGGAATGGCGGACATGGTTCGGCGCGCCTCGCCGCCAAAGGCGAACGGGCGCGTGCCGGGCGTTGCTCCGCCTCCGGCGGGACCCTCGCGGGCCTCGCTCATCAGGGCGGAGATTTCTTCGCCGGAAAGGGTGGGATCGTGGCTCATTGGGTGACGAAACTCGTAAAGTAGACGTCATCTATCCCGCCAAATCCTTCCCGATTGGTTAACACGTTGTTTATCGCGTTTTTTAAGGTTTCCTTGAGCCGCGTTTTCCCGGAAGGCGTAGCGATTTCAACGGGATCGGCTTCGGACAGAGTCATCAGGATCGCGGAGCGGAGGGCCATTGAGTGGCGCTCCACGGCCGCCGAAACGCGTTCGTCGTAATAGGTTGAGAGGCCGATGCCGATCTGGACGAAGGCATCGCCGCCGGAGAGGTTCGAGGTGAAGTTGCCCTCGAGCGGAATGTAGGTCGCCTGGAAGACCCTGGGATCGGGGTGGCCGGAATGCGCGCGGGCCTCCGCACGAGCGGCCGCCGCGGAGCTGACGCCCTCGCGGACGACCAGCTGCGGCTGGTCCGCATCGGCCTCCTCGCCATGGCCGCCGAAGCCGCCGAGGGCGTACCAGCCCCCGGCCGCGCCGGCGCCGATGGCGGCCAGGATGACGACGAGCAGGATAAGCTTCTTGAGCTTGCCGCCCTTCTTCTTGGCGGCGGGCTGAGCGTTCTGGATTGCGGCAGTGGCCATGAAAGGGCTCCTCAGGCGTAACGGTCGGACCGCGAACGGGCCGGCTGGACCGGCGCGGCGCCGCTCGGGGCGGCTCCGCGCGCGGTGCGGATGATCGGGGTTTGGCGGGCTTCGTCCTGCTGGCGCTGGTCGCCCGCCGCGTGGCGGTCCGAACCGGACAGGTCGACATGGGTCTCGGCGATGCGCACGCCCTGGGCGCGCGCCTCGGCGGCGAGCCGGGGCTGGGCGTCGGCGAGGATCGTTCGCGCGGCCTCGGTCTCGACGGTGAGGCGGACCGAGGTGCCGTGATCGCCCTGGCTGAGCTCGACGCGCATATGGCCGAGCGTTTGCGGGTGAAGGCGGAAGCGCATCGGCGCGTCGCCCTCGGCGGTGCGGGCGATGTCGCGGGCGAGCCGGTCGAGCCATTCGCCGTCATGGGCGAGGTCGAGCGCGCGGTCGATCGTGCGGTCGGGCGCTTCGGCGCCTTGCGGGGCGGGGATAGCGGCGGGAGCCGCGAGCGGTGCGGGTGCCGCTGGTGTCGTCACAGGGGTAATTGCGGCGGGCGCGACGGCGGGCAGGGACGGAGGTCCGTCGATGACCGGCTCGGCGTCGCGCGCGATCCGGCCGTTTTGCAGGCGGACCGAAGCGCCTGAGGCGTGGGCTGCGGGAGGCGCTGCCGGACGAAGTGCAAGCTCGATCACCCGTTTTGCCGCTTTGACGATCTTTTCGGCGGTGACCGGCGCGTCGCCTTGCGCATCGTCGGTTTCCGGAGTGGCCGGCGGGGTGGCCACGTTCGGCTCCGGCGCCTGGCCAGTTGTCGGCGAGGGTGAGGCCGGCTGCGCCGCTTCGGGCTTGCCCGGAATGGGCGCGGTTGCCGGACGGGCTGGAACCTTCGCGACGGGCGCGGCCGGGGTCTTTGCGAGCGGGCTTCCATCCTGCGGCGGCACGGACGCATCGGCGTGAATGGTCGGCGGCGGCGTTACGGCGAGGAGCGTCACGGGCAGCAGCGCCGCCAGCTGGGCTGCGTCGGAAGTCGCGACTGGCTCGGGCGTCTCGACTGCCGGCGTGTCGGCCTCGGCCTCGGCCGTATCGGCGCAGGGCTCGCCGGCCTCGGTCGGAACGGGCTGCAGCAGCGCATCGGGCACGGCGGATATCAGGCTGGCGAACTCGCCGCCGGGGACGACGGCCGGCGCGGTGAGGCCGGGAATGATCGGCGCGGAGCCGGGCCGCATGTTCGGAACGGAAGCCATCACATTCAATCTCCCTGCGTCAGGCGGGGGCGCCTGCGGCCCGCTTGCTTCAGCCGTTGCTCGGCCGCCTCCTCGGCGGCGCGGATCGCGGCGGCTTTCAGTTTCTCGGCGCTTTCCTGGTCGCGCCGCGCCGCGCGGCGCTCGGTCTCGCGCAAAGCGGCTGCGTCGCGCGCGGATTCGATCGTCGGCGCGAGGCCGAAGCGGGCGCTGTCGAGACGCATGGCGAGCTCGCCCATCCGGGCCAGGTCGGCGCCCGAGGTAAGCCCGGCGATCGGCCGCAATTCGGCGCGCATCTGCCGCAGCCGCTCGCGGCTGGTCTCGAGCAGCTGGACGCGCTCGGCGGCGGCTGCCGCGACGGTCGCGGCGAGGCCATGCTGGATCCGGCGGACCCGGGCGAGGCGCCCACGCTGGCGGACGAGGCCGTTCATGACGCCATCAGCTCGACAAGCCCGTCGACCGATTCGTCGAACGGCGCGCGCTCGGCCGGGGCCTGGGTGAGGAAATCGAGCAGTTCGGGCCGGCGCAGGATCGCGTCGTCGATCATTGGATCGTTGCCCGGCGCGTAGGCGCCCATCAGGATGAGGTCGCGATTCTCCTCATAGGCGGACCAGAGCCGGCGCAGCGCCGCGGCGGCGGCTGCATGCTCGGGACTGACAATGTCGGCCATCACCCGCGAGAGCGACTTGCCGACGTCGATCGCCGGATAGACGCCCTGCTCGGCCAGGCTGCGCGAGAGGATGATGTGGCCGTCGACGATCGCGCGCGCGGCATCGACGATCGGGTCGGCCGTGTCGTCGCCGTCGGCGAGCACCGTATAGAGCGCGGTGATCGAACCGCCCGTAGCGGAATCGGCGCCGGCGCGCTCGACCAGCTTCGGGATCAAGCCGAGCGCCGAAGGCGGATAGCCTTTGACCGTCGGCGGTTCGCCGAGCGAGAGGCCGATCTCGCGTTGCGCATGCGCGACGCGGGTCAGGCTGTCGATCAGCAGCAGGACCTTGAGGCCCCGTGCGCGGAAATCCTCCGAGATTGCGGTCGCGCGCATCGCCGCGCGCAGCCTGAGCAGCGGGGCGTGGTCGGCGGGCACCGCGACCACCACCGATTTGGCGCGGACGTGCGGCGGGAGCTTAGTGGCGAGGAAGTCGCTGACTTCGCGGCTGCGTTCGCCGATCAGGCCGACGACGATGACGTCGGCGTCGGCGCCGGCGAGCATCTGGCCCATCAGCACCGATTTGCCGACGCCGGAGCCGGCGACGATCGCGATCCGCTGGCCGACGCCTGCGGTGAGCATGGCGTTGACGCCGCGCACGCCGGTGTCGAACACCTCGGTCACGCGGCCGCGGCCGAGCGGGTTTTCCTGGCGGCCGGCGAGCGGCCATTTGTCGACCGCGCCGATCGGCCCCATGCCGTCGAGCGGGAGGCCGAGCCCGTCGACCACCCGGCCGAGCAGAGCGGGGCCGACCTCGGCCATCGCGCTCGACGCATCGGGCTCGACCCGGGCGCCGTTGGCGTGGGCGGCGGCGCCGTCGAGCGCCATCAGGAGCGTGCGGCGGCCGCGGAAGCCGACCACTTCGGCGCGTGAGACCTGGTTGCCTTCGGACACGATCCGCGCGCCGGCACCGATCGGACGGTTGAAGCCCGTCGCCTCGAGCATAAGCCCGTCATAGGCGGCGAGCCGGCCGACGGTGCGCGGGCCCGTGTCTCCGCAAGAGACCGAGCCGAGCAGGTTGCGGGCGCGGGCGAGCTGGGCGCTCATTGCGGCGCCGCCATCTGGTCGAGCTCGGCGCGAAGCCGGTCGAGACGAACCGCCGGGCCGTCCTCGATCCAACCCTCGCCAGTTTCGAGCACGATCGTGCCGCGGGGAAGCGCGGGATCCGCCTCGAAGGCGAGATCGAGGCGGGCCTGCTGCAGGTGGACCAGATCGTCGGGATGGGCATGAAGCTTGGTCGGCTCCGTTTCGCGGGCGACGAGCTCGGCGGCCGCTTTGGCGCGGGCGAGGAGGGTGATGGGATCGATCTCGACCTGGCCGACGATCTCGCGGACGAGCCGGTCGACCGTTTCGGCGAGGACCAGGGCAAGCGCATTGGCCGGCTGGGGCTGGAGCACTTCGAGAGTCTCGGCCAGGCGGGCCAGCGCATCGCGCTCGGCGGCGAACTCGGCGTCGGCTGTGGCGCGGCCCTCCTGATAGCCGCGCTCAAAGGCGCTCGCCTCGGCGTTGGCCGCCTCTTCCAGCGGGTCCACCTGACGAAAGTCACCTTCGCCTTCGACGACGCGCGGCCTGAAGCCGCCCTCGACGCGCCGCACCACGAAGCTGCCGAGGCTCGCTGCCTCGGCGCAATTCTGCCGCACCATTCTAGACATAATCGTCGCCCCTGTTGGCGAGCATCAGGGCGCCGGAATCGGCGAGGCGGCGGGCGATCGAGAGGACCTCCTTCTGCGCCTCGTGCACCTCGG
Organism: Allosphingosinicella sp.; assembly: GCA_035630915.1. Classification (GTDB taxonomy): domain Bacteria; phylum Pseudomonadota; class Alphaproteobacteria; order Sphingomonadales; family Sphingomonadaceae; genus Allosphingosinicella. Next base: position 30,784 of record DASQJU010000167.1, on the reverse strand, counting down.
CGAGGCGCATCGGGCCTCGTTCGACCATCTCGTCGCGGATCGAATCCGCGGCGCGCGCCGACATGCAGCCGAGCATCTTCTCCTTGAGCTTCTCGTCGGCGCCCTTCAGCGCCACGACGAGGACCTCGTTCTCGATATTGCGCAGCAGCACGCCGAGATTCTTGTCGTCGAGCTCCATCAGATGCTCGAAGATGAACATCTCGTCCTCGATCCTCTGGGCGAGCACCTTGTCGACCTTGCCGAGGCTGCGGATGATGATCTTGTCCGATCCCGGCTTCATGTTGTTCATGATCTTGGCCGCCTCGCTGGCGCCGCCGCGCGAGGGGGCGGGCGAGGCAGAGACGCGACCGACCTCGCGCGCCAGGATCTTCTCCAGCTCCTCGATCGCCTCGGCGCTGACTGTCTCGAGCTTGGCGACGCGGTAGATCACGTCGGGCTGGAAATCGGCCGGAAGCATCTGCAGCACGTCGGCGGCAATCGGCGGCTCGAGATGTGCCACGACCAGGGCCGCGATCTGCGGATGCTCGTCGGCGATCAGGGCGGCGATCGTCTTTGCGTCCATCCAACGCAGCGCATCGAGCGCGCGGCTGCGGGTCGGCGGGGTGATTCGGGCAAGCATGCCCTCGGCGCGCTCGGCGCCAAGCGCGTGCTCCATCACCGCGCGGATGCGCGGCGCGGCGCCGAACCCGATCGTGGTGCGGGCCTTGTTGCGGGCCATGAAGGTGTTGAACACCGTCTCGACCTGGGTCTCGGAAACGTCGGCGACGTTGAACATCGCCGAGCCGAGATGCTGGACCTCGTGCGGCTCGAGATGGCTGAGGATCTCCGCCGCCTCGGCGTCGCCGAGCATCATCAGCAGGATCGCGGCCGACTCGCTGCCGCTCGGGCCAGTGCCGGGCTCGGCCGCGGGCGCGGTCGCCGGCTGGGCTTCTTCATTATCCATGGCGCTCGACTCCGTTGGCGTCGGTGCGGATGAGATCGCGGACCACCAAAGCGGCGCGGGCGGGGTCCTGGCGGACGAAGGCGCGGATCAGAGCGGCGCGCTGCTCATAGTCCCGGGTCGCCTCGATCATCTCGAGCGAGACCTTCATGTCGAGGTCGGAGCGCGAGCGGTCGGCAAGCACCGAGGCGATCTCGCCGCCGACTTCGGCGCGGGCCGCGCTGCGCCGCTCGGTCCGCGCTGCGGCGAAGGCCGAGGTCTTGCGCAGCAAGGGACGGCCGATGCCGAAGATCAATGCGAGAACGATCGCCAGCGCCACCAGATTGCGGCCCAGCGTCCACACCCAGGCCGCTTCCCACCAGCTCGCGGCGGGGACTTCGGTGGGGGCGGCGAAGGTGCGGGCGCTGAGGGCGACGACGTCGCCGCGCGCCTGGTCGAAGCCGACAGCGCCTTTCACCAGTCCTTCCAGCGCCTGCATCTCGGGGATGCCGCGCGGGCGTCCTTCAGGATTGCGCAGGGCGACCGCGACGGTGACGCGCTTGATCGTGCCGGGCTGGCGGCGGGTCACCGAGACCTCGCGGCCGAGCGCGAAGGTGCGGTTGTAATTTTCGTTGCGCTGGACGGCTCCGGCAGCGGTGGGCGCGGCGGCGGCCGGACCCGTCGCTACGGCGCCTTCGGGCGTGGCGGCGACTTCGGAGGCGGGCGGCGGCTGGTTCGAGAGCGCACCCGGGATTCCGACGGCGGTTGCCGAGGCGCCCGCGGCAGCGGCCGGATCGGAGGAGACCTGGCCCTGCTCGGCGGCGATGACGCGCTCGCCGGCGGGGAAGCCCTCGCGGGTCGACTGAACCTCGGAGAAGTCCATCTCGGCATGGACCTCGGCGGTGAAATTGCCCTCGCCGACGATCGGGGTGAGGATCGCGGCGACCGCCTGGCGGTAGCGATCCTCGATCGAGGTCTGGACGGCGAGCTGGCGCTCGGATTCGCCGGCGCCGCTATCGGCCCCGGTGCGCGAAAGGAGATGGCCGTTCTGGTCGACCACCGAGACGCCCTCGGCGGGCAGGCCGGGAACGGACGAGGCGACGAGGTTGACGATCGCCTGGACCTGGGAGTCGCCGATCGTGCGGCCTTGGGCCAGCGTCAGCATGACCGAAGCGGCGCCGCGCGAGCGTTCGCGGACGAACACGCTCGGCTGGGCAACCGCCAGGTGGACGCGCGCCGACTGGACCACGTCGATCGCCTCGATCGTGCGGGCGAGGTCGAGCTCCTGGGCGTGGCGGATGCGCTCGGTCTCGACCGCGCGGCTGGAGCCGAGCGGCATCGAGGAGAGCACCTCGCCGCCATCGTCGCCGCCGCGCGGCAGGCCGCGCGAGGCGGCCAGCATGCGTGCCCGGTGATAGTCCTCGTCGGCGACCGTGATCGCTCCGGTGCTGCGGTCGATCGAATTCTGGATGCCACCGCCGTTCAGCGCCTCGACGACCGCCGCCTTGTCCTCGTCGGCGAGGCCGGCGAAGAGGGTGCGGTCGGGCGCGGCGCTGATCGTCATCCAGGCGAAGGCGACGATTCCGAGCAGGGCGACGAAGCCGAGCAGGGGCAGGCTCTTGGCCACCGCCGGCTGGGCGACGATTCCGCGCAGGGTCTGGCCGAGGCCGCCGGCACGCGCCGGCAGGGCCGCGGGAGCGCGGGGCGAAAGGGCGTTGAGGTCGGTTGCTGCGAGTTCGCTCATATTACACCGGCATGCTCATGATGTCCTTGTAGGCGGTCAGGAGTCGGTTCCTGACCTGCAGCGTCGCCTCGAAGCCGATCTGCGCCTGTTGGCGCGCCAGCATCACTGCGGCGATGTCCGTCGTCTCGCCCCGCTCGTAAGACTCGCTGATCGACGAGGCCTGGGCTTGGGAGTCGTTGACCTGGTTGAGCGCCGCGCGGAGCGCGTCGCCGAAGCCCGCGGGGCTCGTGCCCTGCGTCTCCCCGGGACGGCCGGCAGGGCCGATCCCGGCGGCGCGCTGAAGCGCGCTATTCTGCTCGAGGATCGCGGACCTCAGCGCCATCAGGCGGCTTGCTTCGATCGACATCTAGTCTCTCCTCAGGCGGCTACGGCGCGCATTTCGGCGAGCCGGTAGCGCAGCGTGCGTTCGGAAATGCCCAGCCGCCGGGCGGCCTGCAGGCGATGCCCGCCGACCTCGTCGAGCGCGGCGCGGATGACGTTGGCTTCGGCGCTGCGCGCGGCCTCGCCCAGCGAACGGGCGCATTCGTGGGTGGCGGGCGCCACCTCGTCGATGATCAGGTCGCCGGCTTCGATCCGGTCCCCGGAGCGCAGCAGCACGGCGCGCTGGATGACATTCTCGAGCTCGCGGCAATTGCCCGGCCAGATGTGGCCGGCGAGGCGCTCCATCGCGGCGGCGGTCGGGAAGGGCAGGGTGGCGCCTGGGGGGCAGTGGCGAAGCACCATCGCGGCGGCGATGGCGCGGATGTCGAGCCGGCGGCCACGCAGCGGCATCAGGTTCACCGGCATCACGTTGAGCCGCCAGTAGAGGTCAGCGCGGAAGCGGCCGGCGGCGACTTCGCCCGCAAGGTCGCGGTTCGCGCAGGCGATGATGCGGACGTCGATCGGCTCCGGGCGGACCGCGCCGACCGGGAGGATCTCGCGCTCCTGGAGGGCGCGCAGAAGCTTGGCCTGGAGGACGAGCGGAATCTCGGCGATCTCGTCGAGCAGCAGGGTGCCGCCGTCGGCGGCGCGGAACAGGCCCTCCCCGTCGGTGCCGGCGCCGGTGAAGGCGCCCTTGCGGTGGCCGAACAGGATCGCCTCGAGCATGGTCTCGGGCAAGGCGGCGCAATTGACCGCGGTGAAGGTGGCGCCCGCGCGGGGCGAGCAGAGGTGGATGTAGCGGGCCACGCCTTCCTTGCCGGTGCCGGTTTCGCCGAGCAGCAGGACGGACGCGTCGCTGAGGGCGACGCGGCGGGCGAAATCGAGGGTCGCGGCGCTCGACTGTTCACCGCAGGCCGGGCGTCCGGCGGGGCGCACCAGCTCCGCCGCTAGCGCGTTGCCGAAGGCGAGGTCGTCATAGCCGTAGGAAAGGCGCGCAGGGGCGGTCTCGGTGGCCGGAGCGAGGGCAGGCGCGGCGCCGAAATCGACGATCAGGTCGTAGTGGGCGGCGAATCTCTCCTCACCGGCGGCGAAGATGGCGAGGCCCATCGCCCAGCCATCCTTGGCGGCGAAGATCGCGGAAGCGAGACCCGCGCCGCTCAGCCATGCTGGCAGCGTCGGATTTGCGGCCGCGGCCTTTTCGCTCACTCCAATCATCGAGCCCCTCCGGCTGTTCGGGGGCATCAAAGCAAGCGCCGTGCCAAACGGCGGGCGGGGACGCATCCCCCTCTGCGCGCCTATTGTGCGCGCGTGGGGGCGTCGGCGGATTGACGCTGGTGAACGTCGGAAAAACGACGCTGTGAAGAGGGGAATTAAAGTCCCGCGAATACTTGCCGTTACTGCAATCGTGGCAAGTTCGGGATCGACCCGGAAGCCGCGTAAGAGCGGGAAAGGAACCCAAGATGACTGTGATCAACACGAACACCGCTGCGCTCCGCGCGCAGAACGGCAGCCGGGTCGCCAACCAGGCCCTCCAGACTGCCATGGAGCGCCTGTCGACCGGCAAGCGCATCAACTCCTCGAAGGACGACGCCGCCGGCCTCGCCATCTCGAGCAACATGACCTCGCAGATCCGCGGCATGAACCAGGCGATCCGCAACGCCAATGACGGCATCTCCCTCGCCCAGACCGCCGAAGGCGCGCTGAGCGAAGTCACCAACATGCTGCAGCGCGTCCGTGAGCTCGCGGTGCAGAGCGCCAGCGGCAGCTACTCGGCCGCCGACCGCGCCAACATGGACACCGAAGTCCAGGCGCTGGACCTGCAGATCACCGACATCCTCACCAACACCAAGTTCAACGGCGTGACCCTGTTCGGCGCCGCCGCCGCCGACGTCGACATCCAGGTCGGCGCGAACTCGGGGGAGAAGGTGACCGTCGATCTGTCGAACATCACGGTGACGATCGGCGACGTCCTCACCAGCGGGGCCGCCAACACGCTGCTCGGCGACGCGGCTTCTGCCGGCTCGGTCGCCAGCGCGCTGAAGACGGTGAACGACACCCGCGCCGGCCTGGGCGCTGCCCAGAGCCGCCTCGAGTCGGTCGTCAACAACCTCAGCAGCAACGTCACCAACCTCAGCGACGCCCGGTCGCGGATCGAGGACACCGACTTCTCGGCCGAGACGACCAACCTCGCCAAGGCGCAGATCCTCGCCCAGGCGTCGACGGCGATGCTCGCCCAGGCGAACCAGAGCCAGCAGGGCGTGCTGAGCCTGCTCCGCTAAGAGCAAGACCGATCCTAGGTTCCCGGGAGGCCCGGCGCGGAGAAATCCGCGCCGGGTTTTCCTTGTCATGCCCATTCGCTGAGGTTGCCGCGCAGTTTGTCGAGCGCCGCCTTCTTGATCTGGCAGATGCGCGCGGCGCCGACGCCGAGCGTCTGGCCGATTTCCTCGAGGTTCATCTCCTCGACGAAATAGAGCTGGAGGACCATCGCGTCACGCTCGGGCAGATCTCGGATCGCGCCGGCGATCGCCTGCTTGAGCCGGCCGCGGTCGATCGCCTCGTCGGCGCGCTCCTCGACATCGGCGAACCACATCGAATGTTCCGAATAGACCTCGTCGATCGATTCCTGCTGCACCGCCTGGCAATCGTCGACCAGCGCGCGATAGTCGGCCGCCCCCATCTCCATTTCTTCCGCCATTTCGGCGTCGCCCGCGGCGCGGCCGAGCCGATTCTCAAGCCGCTCGCGCACCGCATTGAGCTCGCGGCGCTTGGCCATCGCCGATCGGCAGATGGTGGCATGGCGGCGGAGATGATCGACCATCGCTCCGCGGATGCGCAGAGTCGCGTAGGTGGCGAAGGCGTGGCCGCGGTCCTCATAGCCATTCGCCGCCTCGACCAGGGCGACCATGCCGATCTGCGCAAGATCCTCGATGTCGATCGCCGAGGCGACCTTGGCATGGACGTGCCAGGCGATCCTGCGGACCAGGCTCATATGGGCGCGCACCAGCGCGTCCGGAGCGGGCTTGGCCTGCTTGCGGTAGATGTCGACGCCGTATTGCGGATCAATGAGCGCCATGAAGTGCCTCCATCGGCCGGGATGCGGGCGTTTCCGGAAGGCCGGGCCGCGCCATCCGCCGCGCCAGCGCCGCGAAGGCGCGCGAGGCCGGGGCGCCGGGAAAGGATTCGACGACGCAGCGCTTCCTCAGTACCGCCTCGCGGACATAGCCGTCGGCCGGGATCGTCCCGGCATAAGCAAGGTCGACGTCGATGAAGCGGGTGACGACGGCGCGGAACTTGTCGAACAGATCGCGCCCGGCGACGTCGTGGCGGGCCATGTTGGCGACCACTTCGAAGCAGGGTGTGCCGTGGGCCACTGAGAGCGCCTTGACCATCGCATAGGCGTCGATGAACGAGGTCGGCTCGGGGGTGAGGACGATCAGCGGCGTGTCGGCCGCAGCGATCAGGGCGAGCGATGAGGCGTCGATGCCCCCTCCGGTATCGATCACGATATGCTCGAACTCTTCGGCGTAGGGGCGCAAGGCGTCCATCAGCCGCCCGCGCTCGGCGCTGGACAGGGTCGAGCCGCTTCCCGTGCCGCTGTGGCCGGGCAGGAAGGCGAGGCCGCCGGGGCCGCGCTGTAGCAGGTCCTCGATGGCGCAGCGGCCGGCGAGCAGGTCGCCGATCGTCCAGGCGGAGGGCAGGCCGAGCAATATGCCGGCATTGGCCAGGCCCATGTCGCAATCGACCAGCATCGTCCGCCCGCCCGCCCGCGCGAGCGCAACCGCGAGGTTGACGCTGACATTGGTCTTGCCGGCGCCGCCTTTGCCGCTGGCGACAGCGATCATCCGGGCACGATCAGTCATGGGAAAGCTCACGCAACTACCTCCGATTCAAGCAGGGGTTTTTCGGCTTCGCCGCCGACCACGGCGACGACCTCGACCGGCTTGGCGTCCGGAATCTCGAGGAGCGAGAGGACCGGGATCTCCGGCAGATGGGGTGCCAGCAGGCGCGACAAAGTGGCCCGGGCGACCGGCGATGTGACCACCGCGAATCGGCGCCCCTCGGCGAGCAGCGGTCCGGCGACGCCGGACATGGCGTGGATGATCTTCTGGCCGAGGCCGGGCTCGATCGGATGGACCGCGCTCTGGCCGGTGCGAACGGCTTGGTTGAGCAGGCTTTCGAGGCCGGCGTCGAGGGTGACGACCGGCAGCGGCATCCTGACCGGGACGATCGTCTGGACGATCAGCGCGCCGATGCGCTGGCGGACGTTCTCGACCTGCAGCAGCGGATCGGCCTGGTCGCGGGCGGCTTCGGCCATCGCTTCGGCGACTCTGCGGAAATCCTTGAGCGGCACGCCTTCGGCGAGCAGCGCGCGGCAGAGGCCGGCGAGCGCGGCGAGGCTGAGCGGCTGCGGCGTGAGGTTCGCGGCGAGCTGCGGCGCGTTCTCCTTGAGCGCATCGACCAGCTTCTGGGCTTCGTCCATCCCGAACAGATCGGCGGCGGCGCTCTGGATGACCTGATTGAGATGGGTGGCGACGACGGTCGCGGGATCGACCACGGTATAGCCGGCGACGACGGCCTCGGCGCGTCGCGCGGGCGGGATCCAGACGGCGTCGAGGCCGAAGGTCGGGTCCTTGCAGGCGCGGCCGTCGATCGGTTCGATCAGGTCGCCGCTGTCGAGCGCGAGCAGATCCTCGGGCCAGATCTCGTCCTCGGCGACGACCACGCCGGCGACGGTGATGCGGTAGGAATTGGGCGAGAGCGTCAGCTCGTCGCGGACCCGCACCATCGGGACGACGAAGCCGAGCTCGCGCGAAAGCTGGCGGCGAATGCCGGTGATCCGGGTCATCAGCGGCGCGCCTTTGCGCTCATCGACCAGGCCGACCAAAGCGAAGCCGAGATCGAGGCCGAGCGCGGCGTCGTCGCTGACCTCGTCCCAGCCGATCGCGCTCGGTGCGGCGACGGCCACGGCGGGCTCGGCGGCAGCTTCGGCTTTGGCCTTGGCGGCCTTGCGGAGCTTCCAGGCGATCCAGCCCGCGCCGGCGGCGGCTGGCAGGACGATCATGTGCGGCATGCCGGGCAGAAGGCCGAGGAAGAGGAGGATCGCGGCGACCGGAGTCCAGGCGCGGGCCGAGCCGAACTGGCTGGTGATCTGCCCCGAAAGGTCGAGCGGCGAGGAGACGCGGGTGACGATCGAGGCCGCGGCGATCGAAAGAAGGAGCGCCGGGACCTGTGCGACGAGCGCGTCGCCGATCGCCAGCAGCACGTAGGTCGAGGCGGCGTCGCCGATCGACAAGCCGTGGCTCAACGTGCCGAGGATCAGGCCGCCGATCACGTTGACCACCAGGATCAGCACGCCGGCGATCGCGTCGCCCTTCACGAACTTGGAGGCACCGTCCATCGAGCCGTAGAAATCGGCCTCGGTCGCGACCTCCTGGCGGCGGGCCTTGGCCTCCTCGGGTGTCAGCAGGCCGGCGTTCATGTCGGCGTCGATCGCCATCTGCTTGCCGGGCATGGCATCGAGGATGAAGCGCGCCGAGACCTCGGAGACGCGTCCTGCACCCTTGGTGATCACCACGAGGTTGATGATCATCAGGATCATGAAGACGAAGATACCGACGGCATAGTCGCCGCCGATCAGGAAGCTGCCGAACGCCTCGATCACATGGCCGGCGGCGTCCGATCCCTCATGGCCGCTGACCAGCACCACGCGGGTCGAGGCGACGTTGAGGCCGAGCCTGAGCAAGGTGGCGAAGAGCAGGACAGTCGGGAAGGAGGAGAAATCGAGCGGCCGCGCGACGTTGAGCGCGACCATCAGCACGGCGAGGCTGATCATGATGTTGGTGACGAAGCCGACGTCGAGCAGGAAGGCCGGCACCGGCACGACCATCAGCATGACGAGGAGGAGCGTGGCGATCGGAAGCACCGCGCCGCGCCCGGCGCTCAGCCAGACCTTCCGGTTGATCGCGAGCTGGCTCATCCGCTCACTCGCCCAGCTGCGCGAGCATCATATAGGCGATGCGCGCATATTCGGGGGAAGGGCGAACGCGCTCGACGTTCAGCGACGCGGTGCGCACCGGCGGGAGATCGGGGCGGATCGGATTCGACGGCGTCGCGCCGCCGTCGAGCTTGCTCGCAAAGCGCTGGCGGACTTCGCTGAAGCTTCGCGCCGAGCCGTCGCGGTTGAAGAAGACCCAGCGGTTGGCCCGGGCGGCGGCCGGCACGATCGAGGCGGCGGCGGCTTCGGGATTGGCATCGTGGGCGCGCAGGAAGCGCGCCGCACCGCCGGCGCCGAGGAAATGGGCGAGGTAGAGGTCGACCGGCTGGGCCGGGCGGCCGAGGCGGCTCTCGAGATACTGGCGATTGTCCGAGGCGAACTCGCCGGCCATCGCCGCGGCCGCCTCGGGCTGCTTGCGCAGATCGAGGATGGCGCGGCGCATTTGCGGGTCGGCGACGTAGAAGCGGCCGTTATGGCCCCGGCGGATCGCGTCGGCGGCCCAGCCCAGCCCGTGCTCTGCGCCGTGCTGCTTGACCGTGCCGAGCCAGGTCTGGTCGATGAACTGGTAGAGGCCGGTCGCGCTCGAGGTGCGGGCGCGCGCGTTCGGGTTGAGGCTGCTCTCGATCCGCGCCTGGCCGAGCAGGTAGGAGAAATCCACGCCGGTCCGCGCGGCCGCGTTGCGGATGGCGCCGATGACGCGATCGCTCCCGCCGGTGCGGCTCGCAGTGCTGATCGTCGTCGGAATCATGACGCCCCTTTCGTTTCAGGGACATCAAAGCAAGGGCTGTGCCAGTTGGCCGCTCGGGGCGGCGGAGCCCTAGCGCGCGGCGGGGCGGTAGGTGAGGCCGGAGGCGGTGCCCCGGATCGCCGCAAGCGCATCGAGGCGGCGGCGAACATTGTCCGTCAGAAAGTTGACGCGAATGCGGGCAGCCTGATTGAGCGCCAGCGCCTGCGGCAAGGCATCGCTGACGTCCGCAGGTGCACCCGAACGGCGCAGCTCGATGACGGCGGCGTCCAGAGACGCGGCCGCCGCCGCTATGGCGGCGGGATCGTTCGCGTCGAGCGCGCCGATCAACGCCTCCTGGCAGGAGACGATCTCATTCAGGGCATGCGCGGTCATGCGCGGCGCGGCGGCAGGTCCAGAGCGACCATCCGCTCGGCTATGCGCTCGGCGTCGACCGGATAGCGCCCCTCGGCGATCGCCGCGCGGATCTGCGCGACCTTGGCGCTGTCGACCGGCGGGCCTTCGGCGACGAGGCCGAAGACGGCGCTCGCCACGCCACCCTGGCGGTCTGTCGCGGAGCCGGCCGCTACACGGCCGACGGATGCGCCCTGGCCGGCGCCGCGCGAAGCGTCGATCCGCCCCGCTCCGCTCTTTCCAACACCATCGATCATCGCGATTTTTCCTTTCGGGCCCTCGATGCGGGCAGAGATACGAATCCCATAACGGCAGAAGCCGCGATCAATTAAATCCGGGCAAAGCGACCCGCCCGTCGGCGAGGACCTGACCGTAAAACGGGGCCGAGCGGCGTTCTGTGCGGACTCGGATGCGCTCGCCCGGCGCGCCGTCCTGTTCGGCGATGCCCAGCGAGCTCACGGTGAAGCTGCCGGCCAATGCCACGATCTGGACCTGGTCCCCGCGGCGGACGACGGGCGCCGCGCGGGCTGGGGCAGCTTGAGCGATCGGACCTGCGACAGCGCCGCCGCCGATCACGGCGACGCGGATGCGCCAGCCGATCGCGTCGCAGCGCACCGTCACCGCGCCCTGCATGGGCTCGCTGATCGTCGCGGCCGATGGGCAGGGAGCGAGGCGCAGCCGGCGGTCGAGCGCGTTCGCCGCGCCGCCGGGCTCGCCGATCGCGGCGCCGAGCGCGCCGGCGATCCGGCTGTCGAGCGCGTCGAGATTCTCGAAGCCCTGGGCAAGAGCAGGCGCGGCGGCGGCCGCGCTAAGCAGGGCCAGGCGTCGGAAAATTGGCGTCATGAGCTATACTCCAGGCGTTTCGCCGAGAGCTTAGCAATCGCCGTGCCAAACGCTCCTAGCGGGCAATGATCTCGATCGTCTGGCCGCCCGGGGACGCGTCGCGCATCTCGATCGAGATCGGCGTGGCCCGCAGGCCGCGGGCGACGGCGGCCGTCCGCGCGGCGGCGAGCTCGAACCGGTCGAGCCGGCCGCTGCCTTCGCCGGCGCCGCTGCCAACGATGCGAACGTCGCGGTCCGCCCAGCGCCGCGCCGCCGCGGCGAGGGCCGCTTCGCCGGACGGCGTCAGCCGCGCCTCACCGAGCTCGAACAAGGCTGCGGCCTGGAGCGCTTCGCTTTCTACCGGCAAACTCACCGCCGCCGCCTTGGGGCGGGCTGATTCCATCGCGTGGAGCAGCACGAAGCAGCCCAGCAGGAGCAGGATCAGATCCGCGAAGCTGACCGCCCAGCGCGGGACTGCCACCGCCTTCATCCGGCGCGCCGCAACTTCAGCGAGGGTCCGAACGCCTCATCCTCCGCGCGCGCGAGCGCGAGCAGACGCTCGACCGTGCGCGTCTGCCAGCGGCATTCGGCCTCGGACAGGCGTTCCAGCCGCGCGGCGATCGGCCCGGCGAGGGCAAAAGCGAAGAGCAGGCCGTAGAGCGTGGTGAGCATCGCCACCGCCATCGCCGGGCCCATGGCGGCCGGATCGTTCATCCGCGCGAACATGGCGACAAGGCCGATCACGGTGCCGATCATCCCCATCGCCGGCGCGACGTCGGCGGCGTGGCGCCACAGCGAGATCGCCGAATGATGGCGTGCGCGGCGGTCCTCGATCTCCTCGCGCGCCCAGGTCTCGAACGTGGCGCTGCCCTCCGCCCGGGCGAGCCGGCAAGCGGCGCGGTGGACGAAGTCGATCGGCGTCTTCACCCGGTCCGCCGAGACGATGCCCTTATATTCGGAGAGGTGCCGGATCCTCAGCACCGCCTGGGCGGCGGCGCGCCCGTCCGTCTCGGGCCGCGCCCGCAGCAGCGGCACGAGGGCGGCGATGCCGCGCCCCAGATCAGTGCGGGTGGCGGACACGATGGTGGCGAGCAAGGTGCCGCCGAAGACGAGGGCCAATGCGAGAGGGTCGAAGAATCGGTCCAGGAACTCGGTCACTTCGGCCCTCCCGCCTTGCCGGCAATACTCTGCCGGTCCCGGCAAGAATTTGCCGGTTCGTGGCTGTCCCCCGCCAGCCACAGAGCGATCCCCCTCCACCGCAGCGATCTGGCACGATCGTTGCAGCGACCCCCGTGGAGCGCCCTCGTCCGTCAAAATAACGGCGGACGAAGGCGAAGATTTAGAAGGAATTTCGCATGGCACAGGGCGAAGGCCTTTTCGGGATCCACGGCGCGGCGCTGTCGCTGCGCTCGCAGCGTCTCAACCTGCTCGCGTCGAACATCGCGAACGCCGCGACTCCGGGCTACCGGGCACGCGACATCGATTTCGACCGCGCGCTGGCAATGGCGACCGAAGGCCGCAGCGCCGAGAGCGCTGCGAACGAGGCGGTCGCCTACCGGGTGCCGGTCACTCCCTCGGTCGACGGCAACACGGTCGAGCTCTCCACCGAGCAGACGCTCTTTGCCGAGAACGCGGTCCAGTACCGCGCGACGCTTTCCTTCCTCGAAGGCCGGATCTCGACGATCCGCCGCGCCCTCAAGGGAGAATGAGTATGTCGCGTCCCTTCACCGTCTTCGATATCGCCGGCCGCGCCATGTCGGCGCAGCTCGTGCGACTGAACGCAACCGCGTCCAACCTCGCCAATGCGGGCTCGGTCGCCGGCAGCCGCGACGCGGCGTTCCGCGCGCTTCGCCCGGTCTTCCGAACCGTCGAGGACCGGCCTGGAGTCGCCACCGTCAGCGTCGAGAACGTGGTCGCGGCCGACGTCGAGCCGACCCGCAGGCACGACCCCGAGCACCCGCTGGCCGACGCCAATGGCGACGTCTGGGAGGCCGGCGTCGACAGCTCGGCCGAGCTGATCGACATGGTCGAGGCCTCCCGCCAGTACCAGAACAATGTGCAGGTCCTGCAGACCGCCAAAACCCTCACCCTCGACACATTGAGGCTCGGACAATGAGCATTATCGACACGATCAACAACGCACGCAACGTGCCCGCCACGGGCGGCGGCGCCTCGCCGACGGCCACACCGGCCGCGGCGATGGACCAGGGCGATTTCCTGCGGCTGATGACCACCCAGCTGACCACCCAGGATCCGTTCAACCCGGTCGACAACACGCAGATGGTCGCCCAGATGGCGCAATTCAGCCAGGTCGCGGGCATCGCCGAGATGAACCGTTCGCTGGCGACGATCGCCGCCTCGCTCGGCGGCGGACGCCTCAGCGACGCCGCGAGCTGGATCGGCCATTCGATGCTGGTCCAGTCGGACGTCGCGACTCCGCTGCGCGACGGCAGCTATGCCGGCGAGTTCACCCTGGACGGCCCGGCCGACCAGGTCACCGTCAGCTTCGTCGACGCCAATGGCGCGGTCGTTCACAGCCAGCAGCTGGGGCCGCAACAGGCGGGCGACGTCGCGATCGCCTGGGACGGCCGCAACGACGCCGGCGAGAGCGTCGCGGGCGGTCCGCTGCGCTTCGTCGTCACCGCCACCAAGGACGGCCATGCGACCAGCCCGGCCACCGCCACCTGGACTTCAATCGGCGGCATCCAGTCGCCCGCGAATGGCGGCGAGAGCCGGCTCGTCACCGGCCTCGGTCTCCTCACTCCCGACGCCGCCATTCGCCTCGCTTAATCCGACACGCAAGGAGCAGACCCATGTCCTTCTACACCTCGCTCTCCGGTCTTCGCGGCGCGCAGACCGATCTTTCCACCATCTCGAACAACATCGCCAACGTGGGCTCGATCGGCTTCAAGCGGAGCCGCACCCAGTTCGGCGACATCATGCCGGCCTCGGCGACGACGGCGGGGCAGGGGACGCGCCTCAAGGGCATCGAGCAGCAGTTCACGCAGGGCGGCTTCGAGACCAGCTCGCGCGACCTCGATCTCGCGATCAGCGGCACCGGCTTCTTCGTCACCCGTGACGCGCTGACCGGCGGCACCACCTATTTCTCGCGCAACGGCTCGCTGTCGATCGACAGCCAGCGCTACATGGTCGATTCGAACGGCGGCTACGTCCAGGTCCTCCCGGTCGACGCCGAGGGCAACGTCACCGCCAGCGGGCTCGCCGCGTCGCGCAACATCCAGCTGCCACTGACCTCGGGCACGCCGCGCGCGACTACGCTGGTCAACCTCGCCGTGAACCTACCGAGCACCGCCGACAAGCCCGCGCTCCGCGCCGTCTACGGCCCGGCGACGCCCTATACGTTCGACCGGCTCGACCCCAACAGCTACAATTATTCGCAGCAGCAGCAGGTCTACGACGCAGAGGGCAACGCCCAGTCGGCAACGCTCTATTTCGTCCGCACCGGCTCGACCGCCGCGGGCGATGCGGCCGACACCTGGGACGTCCACATGTTCGTCGGCAACGAGGAGGCGTCGGCGACCGCGACCACCACCCCGCCGCAGCCGCTGCAGATGAGCTTCGATGCCACCGGCACGATGACCGCGCCGGCGGCGCCGGTTGGCTTCTCCAGCGTCTTCCCCTCGGGCGCCGCGGCGCCGCTGGCGATTACGCTCGATTTCGGCACCGCGACCAAGCAGGCGCCGGGCGCATTCGCCGTCTCCGCGATCGACCAGGACGGCATCGCTTCGTCGAAGCTTTCCGACGTCTCGATCGGCGAGGACGGCCTCGTCACCGCCAGCTTTACCGACGGCACCACCCAGGCGCTGGGCAAGCTGCTGGTCGCCAACTTCTCCAATCCCTCGGGCCTTCGCCAGCGCGGCGACGGGCGCTGGACGATCACCGGCAACAGCGGCGACGCAATGGTCGGCGAGGCGGGATCCGACGCGTTCGGCCGAATCCAGACCGGCGCGCTCGAGCGCGCGAACGTCGACATCACCGAGGAGCTGGTCGCTTTGATCGCCGCCCAGCGCAACTTCCAGGCCAACGCGAAGGCGATCGAAACCGCCAACTCGATGGACCAGTCGATCATCAACCTGCGCTCGTAAGGGACAGGGGACCGGGAGCTAGGCCATGGACAGGGTGATCCACACGGCATTGTCGGGAATGCGCGGCTCAATGTCGCGGCAGACCGTGACCGCGAACAACCTCGCCAATGCGAGCACGGTCGGCTTTCGCGCCGAGATGTCCTCGGCGCAGGCGCTGTGGATGCGCGGGGAAGGTCTCAACGCACGGGCCTTCGCCTCAGAGGAAGTCACCGCCGCCAACATGGCCGGCGGAACGGTCAGCGACACCGGCCGCGATCTTGACGTGGCACTCCAGGGCGATGCCCTGCTCGCGGTCCAGGCCGAGGACGGGAGCGAAGCCTATACCCGCCGCGGCGACCTTCAGCTCAGCCCAAGTGGGCTCCTGACGACCGGCGACGGACGCCCCGTCCTCGGCGAGTCAGGCCCGCTCACGCTGCCGCCGGCCGATTCCGTGCGGATCGCCGACGACGGAATGGTGTGGATCGTGCCCACCGGCGGCGATCCCAGCCAGCCGCAGCAGGTCGACCGCCTCAAGCTCGCGACCCCCGCCGGCTCGCGCGTCCGCAAGGGCCTCGACGGCCTGTTCCGGGTCGAAAATGGCGGCGTGCTGCCGGGCGATCCGGCGGCGCGGCTGACCCCGCACAGCCTCGAAGGATCAAACGTCAACACCAGCCAGGCGCTGATCGACATGATCGCCGCCAGCCGCTCGTGGGACGCCCAGCTCAACCTCATCACCCAGGCGCGCGAGATGGATACGTCCGCCGCCGATCTGATGCGCCTGCCCAGCTAGGCCAGGTCCTCAAGGAGAGATACGATGTCGAACTCAGCCCTTCAGGTCGCCCGCACGGGCCTCGATGCCCAATCGGAGCGGATGCGAGTCATCGCCAACAATCTGGCGAACGTGAACACCACCGGGTTCAAGCGCGATCGCGCCGAATTTTCGACGCTGGCCTATCAGATGATGACCGCGGCGGGCTCGCGCTCCTCGGCCGAGAACCAATATGCCACCGGGCTCAATCTCGGCACCGGCGTGCGCATCACCGGCACCGGGCGAGTCACCACCCAGGGCTCGCTGAGCAACACTGGCAACGATCTCGACCTCGCGGTCGAGGGCCAGGGCTATTTCCAGATCGCCCGGCCGGACGGCACCACCGCTTACACGCGCGCCGGCAATTTCCACCGCTCGTCCGAAGGCAAGATCGTCACCACCGATGGTATGCCGCTCCAGCCGGAGATCCAGATCCCCGACGGCGCCCAGTCGATCACGATCGGCGCCGACGGCACCGTCTCAGTAACGCTCGCCGGCCAGGCCGAGCCCTCCGAGGTCGGCAAGATTGAAACGGCGCGCTTCATCAACGAGGCCGGCTTGCAGGCGCTCGGCAATAATCTCTACGCCGAGACCGCGGCGAGCGGGACCGCCCAGGTCGGCGCGGCCGGCGCGGAGGGGCGCGGCGCGATCCGCCAGGGGGCGCTCGAAAGCTCGAACGTCAACGTCGTCCAGGAGCTGGTCGATATGATCGAGACCCAGCGCGCCTACGAGGTCAATTCGAAGATGATCTCGGCGACCGACGAGATGCTCCGCAACGCCAACCAGCAGCTCTAATCATGGCCGCTCCCTTCCTCATCGGCATGTGCCTGGTCTTCTGCTCCGGTCGCGCCCAGCCGCTGCCCGAATACCGGCCGGCCGCGCCGCCCTCGCCGCCGCCTCCGGCGGCCAACGGCGCGATCTTCCAGGCCGACTATGGCTATGCCCCGCTCACCAGCGGCCAGCGCGCTGCGCAGGTCGGCGACGTCATCACCATCGTGCTGACCGAGCGGACCCAGGGCACCTCGTCGAGCAGCACCAACGCCAATCGCGAGGGGTCTCTCGGCCTTACCCCGCCGACGACCGGGCCTTTGTCCTTCTTCACTGCACAGGACACATCGGTGGGCGGCAATTCGGATTTCCAGGGGCGCGGCCAGACCGGCCAGTCCAACTCGCTGTTCGGCGAAATCAGCGTGACGGTCGAATCCGTCCTGCCCAACGGCGCGATGCGCGTCCGCGGCGAGAAGGAGCTGCGCATCAACCGCGGCCACGAATTCATCCGCATTTCGGGCATCGTCCGTCCGGCCGATCTCGGGGCGGACAACAGGGTCGCCTCGACCCGGGTCGCCGACGCCCAGATCGATTATCTCGGCCGCGGTGAGGTTGCCCGCCACAGCCAGCAAGGCTGGCTGCAGCGCTTCTTCACTCTTCTCAGCCCCCTTTGAGGTGCAAACCATGATCCGCTCCCTTCTGATTGCCCTCGGTGCGCTTGCCGCACTCGCCGCGCCTGCCGAAGCGACCCGGGTCAAGGACCTCGGCGCGTTCCAGGGCGTGCGCCCTAACCAGCTGATCGGCTACGGCATCGTGGTCGGCCTGGCCGGAACCGGCGACGACAATCTCGAATATGCGACGCAGGGCATGAACGGCATCGCCTCGCGCTTCGGCCTGACGCTGCCGCCCGGGGTCAATCCGGCGCTGAAGAACGCGGCCGCGGTGATGATCACCGCCGAGCTGCCCGCCTTCGCGCGGCCCGGCCAGCGGCTCGACATCACCGTTTCCGCCATGGGCCGCGCCCGTTCGTTGCGCGGCGGCACCCTCATCCTCTCGCCGCTGCGCGGCGCCGACGGCCAGCTCTATGCGATGGCCCAGGGCAATCTCGCGGTCGGCGGCCTCGGCGTCTCGGCACAGGATGGCAGCCAAGTCTCCGTCAACGTGCCCTCTTCCGGACGGATTCCGAGCGGGGCGACGGTCGAGCGTGCCGTCGAAACCGGCTTCGCAACGGCTCCGACCCTGACGTTCAACCTGGCCGAATCCGATTTCACCACCGCCCAGCGGATCGCCGACGCGATCAACCGCAACCTCGGCCAGCCGCTCGCCCATGCCGTCGACGGCGTGTCGATCGCGATCGAGGCGCCGCAGGGCGCCGAGGTCCGCTCGATGCTGATGAGCCGCATCGAGAATGTCGAGGTCCAGCCGGCCGACGCTCCGGCACGAGTGATCGTCAACGCGCGGACCGGCACCGTGGTCATCAACGGCGCGGTCCGGATCAGCCCGGCCGCGGTCAGCCATGGACGGCTCACCGTCTCGGTCGAGGAGAACCCGACCGTCATCCAGCCCGCGCCGATGTCGCGCGGCCAGACGGCGATCGAGCCCAACAGCACAATCGAGGTCGCCGAGCATCGCGCGCCGATGTTCGAGCTGGCGCCGGGCGCTTCGCTCGCGGAGATCGTCCGCGCGGTGAATGCGATCGGCGCCGCGCCCTCGGACCTCGTCGCCATCCTCGAGGCCCTCAAGCAGGCTGGCGCATTGCGCGCCGAGCTGGTGATCCTGTGATCCGCCCCGTCGCCCCTGCAGCACCGCAAGAGGCAGGCCAGGCCGGCCGCCGGCAGAGCGAGCTGCGTACCGCCGCGCAGGCATTCGAGGCCGTGTTCCTGCGTCAGGTGATCGGATCGATGCGCCAGGCGCGCCTCGCCGACGATCCGTTCGGCAGCCAGGCCACCGAGCAGTTCCGCGACATGGCGGACGCGCGCCTCGCCGACGAGATGTCGCATCAGGGGTCGTTCGGAATAGCGCAGATGCTGCTCGCCCAGTTCGAGCACCGGGTCGCTCCGGCCGACGGGTCACAACCTGAAGACGGCGCAAGCCAATGACCGACCTCCTCGGCATCGGCTCGTCCGCGCTGGCGGCCTATCGCGACGCGCTCAATGCGGTCGGCGAGAACGTCGCCAACGCTCAGACGCCCGGCTATGCGCGCCGCCGCGTCGTGCTGGAGGAGGCGACCGTGGTCGCCACCGGCGACCTCGCCTACCGCTCGCAAATCTCCTTCAACGGAGTGTCCTCGACCGGCGTCGTTCGCGCCTGGGACGCATTCAAGGCGACCGAGGCGCGCTTTTCCGCGTCCGCCGCCGGCCGCGCCGAGGTTCGCGAGCAATGGCTGACCAGCGTCGAATCCGCGCTCGACGACGGGCCGGCGGGGATCGGCTCGTCGATCACCGGTTTCTTTGGAGCGGCGGCCTCGCTGGCGTCGGATCCCGGCGACCCGCTCGGCCGGCGCAGCGTGCTGTCGGCGCTCGACAATGCGGCCGGCGCCTTCCGCGCCACCGCCCAGAAGCTGGCGCGTCTTTCGGACGGGATCGGCCAGTCGGCGGAGCTCGAGGTCACGGCCCTCAACAACGCGCTCGCGGCCCTCGCCAATCTCAACGGCGCGATCACCCCGGTGGCTGCGGACGGCAGCGCGCGCGCCTCGCTCGAGGACGAGCGTGACCGGCTGATCGATCTGATCGCCTCCAAGCTCGACGTCAGCGTGTCGATCGACGGCCACGGCCGCGCGACGATCGCACCGGCCGGAAGCTTCGGCTCCGCCCTGCTGGACGCCGACGGTCCGAACCTGGTCACGCTCGTCCCGGCCGTCGACGGACGCCTGTCGCTTCAGCTTGCGAGCAACGGCACCACCAGCCCGCTGCCGGCCTATGGCGGCAGCCTTGCAGGCCTGGTCGAGGTTTCCTCTACCGTTGCCGACCGCCGCGCGGCGCTCGACGCGCTCGCCGCCGATTTCACCGTGATGGTCAACAATTGGGCGACCGCCGGCGTGGATTCGAACGGCAATCCCGGCACGGCGCTCATCGATACGCCATCCAGCGCAGCTTCGATGCAGGCCTTGGTCAGCGATCCAGCCTTGGTTCCCGCTGCCGATGCCTCCGGTGTCAGCAATGGCAATCTGCTTGCGCTCGACGCGATTCGCAGCGCCGGCAATGTGGAGAGCCGCTGGTCCTCGCTCGTCTCGGCCCACGCGCAGATGCTCGCCTCGGCACGGTCCGAAGCCTCCGCCACCGCCAAGTGGCGCGACAACAGCTACGCCGCTCTCGACGAGGTCACCGGAGTCGACCTCGATCATGAGGCGGCGGAGCTGCTTCGCTTCCAGCAGGCCTACAACGCCTCGGCACGGATCATTCAGGTCGCCCGCGAATCGATGCAGGCGCTGTTCGACGCTCTCTAGGGAAAAACAAAAAATGATCAGCGGAACACGTTATCGCCTGACGATGGAGATCAACCGGCAGCTTTCGCTCGGCCGGGATATCGCGCTCGCGCAGACCCAGATTTCGACCGGCAAACGCATCCACGCGCCCTCGGACGATCCGGTTGCGGCCGCACGCATCTCCTCGATCGCCCGTTCGCAGGCGAACGGCACGGTCTGGAAGAGCAACCTGAATCTGGCGTCGGCGCTTGCCGCGCGCGCCGATACGACGCTCAAGGCCGCCGGCACCGCGCTCGATCGCGCCACGGAGCTGATGGTCGAAGGCGCGAACGGCACGCTGTCCGACGCCGACCGCGCGACGGTCGCGCTCGAGTTGCGCGCATTGTCACAGGAGTTGGGGAGCCTCAAGGACGCCAGGGATTCGCGCGGGGGGCGGCTGTTCATGTCTGGCGTGTCGCTTCGGATTCCCGTGTCGAGTGGCGTCTCGCTCACTGCCGTCGGAACGCGTGAGGAGGTGTTCGAAACGGTCGCCACGGCCGGCGGACCGAAGGATGTCGCGGCCATCGTCGCCGCTGCCGCCGACGCGCTCGAGCTCGCCACGCCGGCGGCCCGCGCCGCCGCCGTCGCCGTCTCGGTCGACGAGGTCGCCGCGGCCGTCCGCCACATCGCCGCCGCGCGCGGTGGGCAGGGGGCGCTCGGCAACCGCATCGACCAACTGCTGGAGCGGAATGCGGACAGCGGCCTTCAGCTCGAAGAAGAGCGCAGCGGCCTCGAAAGCACCGACGTGACCGCGGCGATCGCCAGGCTGCAGTCGCAGCAGCTGACGCTGCAGGCAGCCCAGGCCGTCTTCTCGCGCATCAACGCGACGACGCTGTTCGACGTGCTGCGCTAAAAACGTCCTCAACGCGGCGTTAATCATAAAGTCCGCCCGCTCCGGCCGTTAATCATAGGGGAAAGGGGGAGTTGCGCCCTTTCGCCGGCCAGGTTTTTTAGCGGGGATCCGAATGTTTGCAGCCGTCGGCATAGTCGTCGTCCTCGTGATGGTCTTCGGCGGCTTCATCATCAGCGGCGGAAGCATCGGCGTGGTGCTGCACGCGCTGCCGATCGAAATGCTCGTCATCGGCGGCTCGGCGCTCGGCGCGACCATCGCAGGCAACTCGACCCGCGAGCTCAAGGCGCTCGCCGGCGGCTTCGCCAAGGTCTTCAAGGGCCCCCGCTACGTCAAGAAAGACTTCCTCGACACCATCTTCCTCGTCTCCAAGCTGATGAAGATGCTGCGCACCGACGGCCCGGTCGCGGTCGAGCCGCACATCGAGGATCCGAAATCCTCCGCGATCTTCGCCGATTATCCAAAGCTGCTGAAGGACGACACGCTCGTCCACCTGATCTGCGACACACTGCGCCTGGTGGTCGTTTCCTCGGGCACGCTCGATCCCCACGCGGTCGAGGACGTCATGGACAATGCGATCAAGACCCATCACCACGACGCCGTCCGCCCCGCCAACTCGCTGCAGACCCTGGCCGACGCTCTGCCCGCGCTCGGCATCGTCGCCGCCGTGCTCGGCGTGGTGAAGACGATGGCCTCGATCGATCAGCCGCCGGCGATCCTCGGCGAGATGATCGGCTCGGCGCTGGTCGGCACCTTCCTCGGCGTGCTGCTCGCCTACGGCTTCGTCGGGCCCTTCGCGAACAGGGCGCGGCAGGTGATCGAGGCGGACGCGGCGATCTACGACGTGGTCAAGCAGATCATCATCGCCTCGCTGCGCGGCCATCCGCTGCCGCTGGTGATCGAGGCGGCGCGATCGGGCATCCAGCATTCGAACCAGCCGGCCTTCGCCGACGTGTTCGACGGCATGCGGGGCCGCTAAGCCATGGCCACGGCCGCCCGTCGCGGGAGCAACGAGCCCGCGATTCAGCCGATCATCGTCAAGAAGATCGTCGCCGAATCGCACGGCGCGCATCACGGCGGAGCGTGGAAGATCGCCTATGCCGATTTCGTCACGGCGATGATGGCCTTCTTTCTTTTGCTTTGGCTGCTCGGCGCGACCGACGAGGACAAAAGGCGCGGCCTCGCCGATTATTTCACCCCGACGCTGATCGAGTACAAGCAGAACAGCGCGGGATCGGACGGGATTATGGGCGGCGATTCGATCGTCGCGGCGGACAATTATCCGCACCGCGCGACTCAGACCGGATCGCGCGCGATCGTCGTTCCGCGCGACGTCACCGGGGGCGTCCAGGAGGGGCAGGCCCCGACCCAGCAGGAACATGAGGAATTCGCCCGCCTGCGCGACGAACTGTTGCGGCGGATCGAGCGGACGCCCGAGCTTCGGCGGCTGCGCAACCATGTCAGCTTCACCGAGAACGAGGAGGGCCTGCGCATCGACCTGATGGACGAGGCCGATTTCTCGATGTTCCGGGTCGGGACCGACCAGCTGCTGCCCGAGGCGCGCCGGCTGGTGGAGGAGGTCGCCGTGGTCATCTCCGGCGTGCCCAATTCGGTGGTCGTGCGCGGCCACACCGATTCGCTGCCCTATTCGTCCGGCCAGACGATGAACAACTGGATGCTCTCCACCGCGCGTGCCGAAAGCACGCGGGCGACCTTGCAGCGCAAGGGCGTCACGCTCGATCGCATCGCGCGGATCGAGGGGGTCGCCGACCGCCAGCCCTTCGTCCCCGCCGACCGCTACGATCCGCGCAACCGCCGCATCTCGGTCACCCTCGCCTGGCGCGGCGCGCGGGGCACGGATCCCGCTGCGCCGCAACCGCCCGCTCCGGGCGCCGGGCGGCCCCGCCAGGTCGCCAGCCGTGGATAGCGGACCGCTCTACCATCGGATCGGGGCGTTCCTCGCCGAGCACGGCCTGTGGCCGAGCCCGGACAATTACGCGCTCGCTTATGCGCTGGTGGCCGACGAGGCCTCTCCGGCCGCCGTCGCGGTCAAGGCGGCGATCAGCGATGGGTTGCGTCTCACGCAGCGCGAGGCGGACCGGATCAAGAGCGAGGTCGGGGTCGAGATTACGTCGGGTCCAGCGGCGGGGATCGATTCTGCGCTGCTCTCCAACGCCGCGGAACGCGTCGAGCAGTTCGCCGCGATCGTCGAATCTTCCCGCGCGGCCGCGCAGAGCTACGGCGCCGACCTGCAGGCCGGGGCCGACCGGCTCGAGGCGGGCGAGGAGGGTCTCTCGGCCCTGGTCGCCATCACCCGCGCCATGGCGCAGCGCACCAAGACGGCCGAGCAGCAGCTGACCGATGCGCGCGACGAAGCGCAGACGCTTCGTGCCCAGCTGGCCGAAGCCGGAGAGGAAGCGCGCAGCGATCCGCTGACCCGCCTGCCGAACCGCCGCGCGTTCGAGGAACGGCTCGCCGAACTGGAGAGCGCGGGTAAGCAGGTCGCGGTCGCGATCTGCGACATCGACCTCTTCAAGCGCATCAACGACACTTACGGCCATGGCGTCGGCGATCGCGTGATCCGGACCGTGGCGGACACGCTGAGCGCCAGTTGCGGCGGGCACATGGTGGCGCGCCTCGGCGGCGAGGAGTTCGTCGTCCTGTTCGAGGAAACGGCGCCGGCCGAGGCCGCGCTCCTGATCGATGCCGCGCGCGAGATCCTCGGGGCACGCCACTTCAAGGTGCGCGAGACGGATGCACCGCTCGGGCAGGTCACCTTCTCGGCCGGGATCGCCTGCGGCCGCCCCGGGCAGAACGAGCCCGGCCTCCAGCGCGCCGACGCCTTGCTCTACAAGGCCAAGAATGCCGGCCGGAACCAGGTCTGCTTCGAAGTCGCCTAGAGGCCGAGCCCGTCCCACAGCAGCTTCGCGCCGGCGAGCACCATCAGCGCATAGACGAGCGTGTAGAAGCGCTCCGGCGCAACCTTGCGGATCAGCCACACGCCGCCGAGGGCGCCGGCGATGGCGAAGGGGAGCAAGGCCGCGGTGGCCAGCGCATTGGGCCAGGTGAATTGCCCGAGCGCGGCATAGGCCGGCACCTTGATCCAGTTGAGCGCGGCGAAGAAGATCGCGGTCGTGCCGATGAAGGTGTCGCGCGGCAATTTGCGCGGCATCACCCACATCTGGAAGGGCGGACCGCCGGCATGGGCGATTTGGCTGGTGAAGCCGGTGGCGACACCGAACAATGTGCCGACCCACGCCGGCGAGCGTGACGAAGCAGCGATCCGGTTCCCGCGCTCGGCCCACAGCCGGTAGAGCCCGAAGACGAGCGAGATCGCGCCGACTGAGACGAGGATGCCGTTCGAGGAAACCGAGGCTGCGAGCCACCAGCCGAGGACCACGCCCACGACTGCCCCGGGCAGCATCACCGCCAGCACATAGCCGTCCCAGCTCTTGCGGAAGGCGGCGACCGAGACGGCGTCCTGGACGATCAGGATCGGCAGCAGGATCGCCGCGCCCTGGATCGGATCCAGGCCGAGCGCGATCAGCGGCATGGCGAGCGCGCTGAGGCCGGAGAAGCCGCCCTTTGCGAATCCGATCAGCAGAACCGCGGGGATCGCGAACAGGTAGAAAGTCGGGTCCTGCGGCATCCTGGCGAGCGGCTAGTCGATCCGCGCCCGCTCCAGCCTGGGCGAGAGCAGGTGGACGATCCCCAGCGCGACGAAATAGGCACTGCCGGCGACGATGAAGATCGGCGTGTAGCTGCCGATCTTGTCGAGGATCTGGCCGGTGTAGAGCGTGAAGATCATGCCGCCGACCGCGCCGACCGTGCCGCCGATGCCGATCACCGAGCCGACCGCGCTGCGCGGGAAGAGATCGGACGGCAGCGTGTAGAGATTGGCGGAGAAGGCCTGGTGCGCCGCCGTCGCGATCCCGATCACCAGCACCGCGACCCACAGATCGTCATAATATTGGGCGAAAAAGATCGGGGTCACGGCGAAGGCGCAGATCAGCATCGTCATCTTGCGCGCGAAATTGACCGTCCTGCCGGCCTTGATCATCCGCGACGAGGCCCAGCCGCCGGCGATCGAGCCGAAGTCCGAGAGCAGGTAGATGGCGACCAGGGGCGGCCCGAACTGGAGGATGTTGAGCTGGTAGCGGACGGCGAGGAAACCGGGCAGCCAGAACAGGAAGAACCACCAGATCGGGTCGATGCAGAACTTGCCGAGCGCATAGGCCCAGGTCTCGCGCTTCGCCGCGATCCGGCTCCACGGCAGCGGCGTCACCGGATCGACCGGATCCTGCTCGATATAGGCGAGCTCGGCGGCGGAGACGCGCTTATGCTCCCGCGGCCGGCGGTACATGGCGAGCCAGGCGATCACCCAGACCGAGGTGGCGATGCCGGTGATCACGAAGGCCGCGCGCCAGCCATAGACGACGGTCAGCCAGGGGACGACAAGCGGAGTGACGATCGCCCCGATATTGGCGCCGGCGTTGAACAGGCCGATGGCGAAGGCGCGCTCCTTGACCGGGAACCATTCGGTCACCGCCTTGATGCCGGCCGGGAAATTGCCCGCCTCGCCAATGCCGAGGCCGAAGCGGACCATCGCGAACTGGGTGACGCTGTGCACGCCGCCATGGGCGATATGGGCGAGCGTCCAGATGACGAAGGCGATGGCGTAGCCGAGCCGCGCGCCGATCAGGTCGACGATCCGCCCGAAGCCGATATAGCCGATCGCGTAGGCGGTCTGGAACCAGAAGACGACGTTGGCGAAATCGATCTCGCTCCAGCCCAGGTCGGCGGAGAGGGTGGGCTTGAGGACCCCAAGCATCTGCCGATCGATGTAGTTGATGACGGTGGCGAGGAAGAGCAGGGCGACGATCACCCAGCGGTAATGGCCGACGCGCGCCGCCGCCTGCTGAACCGCGACATTGCCTGCGTCCGACATACTAATCTCCCCCCTTATTCCGGCTCGGCGGCGACCAGCCTGCAGGCCACCGACAGTCCTTCCCTGAACCGCGCCTCGACCGTCTGGCCCGGATGGGCGCGATGGACGCCGGTCACCGCCCCCGACGAAATCCACTGGCCGGGCTCCAGCCTGATGCCGCGCCGCGCCATCAGCTCGAACAGGAAGCGGGCGGCGCCAATGGCGCCGTCGGGGAAGGCGGAAGCGCGGCCGCGGCCCGCCTCGACCCCGTCGATCATTGTCGCGACCTCCCATTGCTCGAAGCCGCTGGAGCGCCAGTCGGGAATCTCCGGGCCGATGACGAGCCCGTTATTGTTGCCGAAATCGGAGACGACGGCGATCGGCCCAAGCTCGTTGATCGCGCCCAATGGCGAGCTGGCGACCTCGATGCCGGCATAGACCGCGCCGATCAGATCGGCGGCTTCGTCGAGCGTGAAGCTGGTCTTGTCCTCGGGCGGCACGGCGCCGATCCGCAGCAGGAATTCCGATTCGCCGGCGGCGAAGCCTTCGCCGAACACCGGCATCTGGACCGGGCTGGCGCCTTCGGACGCGGCGGCGCGGGCGAAGATCGGCCCGCCGAGCCGGTCGGTTCCGTAGCGTTCGGCGAGCGGCGGGAGCACGCGGCCGACCTTCCAGCCGATCACCGGCTGGCCCCAGGCGGCGATTGCCTGGTCCTGGATCGCATAGGCTCCGTCCAGCGTGGCGGGCAGATCGCCGGGATAGGATTCGAGCCCCGCGGCCGCGCGCCGCGCAGCGAGGAATCGGCCGGCGATCCGGCTGCTTTCATCCGTCAGGCTCAATCCGCTCTCCAAACGCTCTTTTTTTTGAGGGCTAACGGAAACCGGTGTCATAAGCAACGGGGTGCGCGCGACATCAAAGCGTGACGCCGCGTTTCCAGATGGCGATGTCGCGCTCGCCATTGCGTTCGGCGGCCGTGCTGGCGCCCGAGGCGATGGTGGCGAGTCGGGCGGTCAGCGCGTCCTCCGCCGCGTCGAATCCTTCGGCCAGCACAATGCCCGCATCGAAGTCGATCCAGCCCGGCTTGCGCGCGGCGAGCGCGCTGTTGGTGGCGATCTTCACCGTCGGCACGGGGAAGCCCATCGGCGTCCCGCGGCCGGTGGTGAAGAGGATCATCGTGGCGCCGGCAGCGGCGAGAGCGGTCGAGGAGACGGCGTCGTTGCCGGGCGCTTCGAGGATCGTCAGCCCCTTGCACCGCAGCCGCTCGCCATAGCGCAGCACGTCGGTGACCGGGGCATGGCCGGCTTTCTGCACGGCGCCGAGGCTCTTCTCCTCGAGCGTGGTGATGCCGCCGGCGATATTGCCGGGAGAAGGGTTCTCCGAGATCGGCTGGCCGTGGCCGATAAAGTAGCGCTTGAAGTCGTTGACCAGGCCGACCAGGCGATCGAACGTCTGGGCATCTCGCGCCCGCGCCATCAGCAGCCGTTCCGCGCCGAAAATTTCGGGGATCTCGGTGAGGATCGCGGAGCCGCCGGCGCCGATCACGCGGTCGGCGAGGCGGCCGACGAGCGGATTGGCGGTGAGGCCGGAAAAGCCGTCCGATCCGCCACATTTGAGGCCGATGACGAGCTCGCCGAGGCCGACCGGCTGGCGCGTGCAGAGCGAAGCGCGGGCGACCAGCGCATCGACCGCGGCGAGACCCGCCTGGATCTCGTCCTCCTCGCTTTGGGCGCGCAAGGTTCGCACCCGGCCGCGCAGAGCTTCGGGGATCTCCTCCATCAGCCGGTCCAGCTGGTTGGATTCGCAGCCGAGCCCGATCAGCAGCACGCCGCCGGCATTGGGATGGCAGGCGAGCGCGGCGAGCAAAGCGCGCGTCCCGTCGAGGTCCTCGCCGAGCTGCGAGCAGCCGTGCGGGTGGCCGAAGGCGTAGACGCCGTCGACGGCCCTGGCGTGGCGGGCATGGGCGATGGCGGCGATCCGCTCGGCCGTCCGCGCGACGCAGCCGACGGTCGGGAGCACCCAGATTTCGTTGCGCGTGGCGACGCGCCCATCGGGCCGCCGGTAGCCGTGGAAGCGGGTTTCGCCGTCCGGCGCGATCGACGCCGCGGGCGAGGGCGCGAAGGCGTAACCCTCGATGCCGCCGAGCAGCGTTTCGAGATTGTGGCTGTGGACGTGGGCGCCGGCGCGGATCGGCCGGGTCGCGCGGCCGATCGGACAGCCGAATTTTCGCACCGTCGCGCCCGCGTCCAGATCGGTCAGCGCCACTTTGTGGCTGGTCGGGATTGGCTCGGCGATCTGCAAGGCCTCGACCCGCTCGCCGGCCGCGAGATCGCGCAGCGCGACCGCGACGTCGTCGCCCGGATCAAGCTTCAGAAAGGCCGGCCTTTCGGCTGCAAGAGGATCGGCTTGTGACATTGGGAAACCGGTGTCAGACTAATCGCGCTCGCCTAATCGGGCAAGCACGCGCTAATCGGGCGCGCGGAGTTGAGGATTGAGCAAGAACGACACCCAGAATGGCGGCAGCCGCACGCCGAAGCCGACGATCAACGACGTCGCGCGCCTGGCGGGGGTGTCGAAGAAGACCGTAAGCCGGGTGATCAACCGCTCGCCTTTGCTCAACGAGGAGACGCGCGAGAAGGTCGAGAAGGTGATCCGCGAGGTCGGCTACGTGCCCAATCCGCAGGCGCGGGCGCTCGCGCTGGGGCGCAACTTCCTGATCGGCCTGATCCACGACAATCCGAACGCCCAGATGGTGCTCAACATGCAGCAGGGCATATTGGAGGCACTGCAGGGCACCGAGTTCGAGATGGTCGTGCGCCCGGTGGACCGCAACAGCGCGATGATGCTCGAAGACGTGCGCCACTTCCTTGAGCGGCAGCGCCTGTTCGGTGTCGTGCTGCTGCCGCCGATCAGCGAGAACGACGCCTTGGCGCGCCTGTGCGACGAGGTCGGTTGCCGTTACGTGCGAATGGGATCGGCCCAGCTCGACGACGACGACCATATGGTCGCTTCGAACGACCGCGAGGTGGTGCGCGAGGCGACGGCGCACCTGATCCAGCAGGGCCATCAGCTGATCGGGCTGATCGAAGGGCCCGACGGCTTCCGCTCGGCGCGCGAGCGCCGGCTGGGCTTCGAGGACGCGCTGGAGGCGGCGGGAATCAAGCTGCCGCGCAGCCTGATCGCCGGGGGGAATTATACGTTCGAGACCGGCGTCACCGCCGCCGGCCGCCTGCTCGATCTCTCGCCGCGGCCGACCGCGATCTTCGCCAGCAACGACGAGATGGCGGCGGGGGTCATCTTCGCCGCCCGCGAGCGCGGCGTCGCCGTGCCCGACGAGCTTTCCGTGATCGGTTTCGACGACACGCCGATCGCCGCCCATATCTGGCCGCCGCTGACGACGGTGCGCTGGCCGATCGTCTCGATGGCGCGGGCGGCCGCGCGCAAGCTCGTGTTCGACATGGTCGGCGGCCTCGGCGAGCAGCCCGCCATGCTGCCTTCGCGCCTGATCCATCGCGCCTCGGTCGCGCCGCCGCCGGTCTAGGCCCGCTTGCCCGACTCGCTGACACCGGTTACCAAACGGGTCGAACCCGTGGAGACCAAGATGTTCGAGAGAACCTATTACGCGACCCATCCCGACATGATGGAGTGCGTGTCGAACGAAGAATTGCGCGACCGCTATCTGATCGAGGACCTGTTCCGCGACGGCGAGTGCGTGCTCAACTACACCCATGCGGACCGGTTCGTAATCGGCGGAGTCGCGGTCGGCGCCGCCGCGGTGAAGCTGCCCGCCCAGACCGAGCCCGCATCCGCCGCCGGCCGCCCGTTCCTCGAGCGGCGCGAACTGGCCATCGTCAACGTCGGCAAGATCGTCGGTTCGGTCACCGTCGACGGCGAAAGCTTCACGCTCGGCAACAAGGACTGCCTCTACGTTACGATGGGCGCCGTCGACGTGACGTTTGAAGGGCAGGGCGCGCGTTTCTACCTCGCCTCCTGCCCGGCGCATAAGGCGTGCGTGACGCGCAAGCTGTCGATCGCCGACGCCAATGCACTCGAGCGCGGCTCCCTTGAGGAGTCGAACGAACGAACCATTTTTCAGCTGGTTATCCCCGGCGTCTGCGACAGCGCGCAGCTGGTCATGGGGCTCACCGTGCTGAAGCCCGGCAGCGTGTGGAACACGATGCCCCCGCACATCCACGAGCGGCGCAGCGAGATTTATTTCTACTTCGAGCTGGACGATCTGGAGAAGGATCGCGTCTTCCACTTCATGGGCGAGGGCGAGGCGACCCGGCACCTGGTGGTCCAGAACGAGGAGGCGGTGATCTCCCCGGTCTGGTCGATCCACATGGGGTCCGGCACCAAGGCCTATGCCTTCATCTGGGCGATGGCCGGCGAGAATCAGGACTATACCGACATGAACGTCCTCGACATCTGCCAGCTGGCGTGATGGCGAGCCTGTTCGACCTCACCGGCAAGGTCGCCGTCGTCACCGGCGCCAATACCGGCATCGGCCAGGCCATCGCCGTGGCGCTCGCGGAAGCTGGCGCGGACGTCGCGCTGGCCGGCCGCTCGCCGGCGCAGGAGACGGCAAAGCAGGTGCGCGCCGCCGGGTGCCGCGCGGTCCTGATCGAGGCCGATCTTTCGACCTCGGCGCCGGTGCAGGCGGTGGTCGACGAAACTCTGCTGGCGCTCGGCGGGCTCGACATCCTCGTCAACAATGCCGGGATCATCCGCCGCGCCGACGCGGTGGATTTCTCCGAGGCGGATTGGGACGCGGTGATCGACACCAACCTCAAGTCGCTCTTCTTCCTCTGCCAGGCGGCGGGCCGGCATATGATCGGCCAGGGCAGCGGCAAGATCGTGAACGTCGCCTCTTTGCTGAGTTTCCAGGGCGGGATCCGGGTGCCGAGC